>NZ_BAAAPN010000058.1:0-62151 GCF_039531165.1 Nostocoides vanveenii
CGCTCGCGGTCACCGACACGCAGCGGCAGGGGAGCCGCGATCTTGTTCGCCATGCCCTGATTATCCCACGAAACCATAAAGATATTTCAAGGACATGTCACTAGCTAGGCAACGGTTGACACGTCATGCAACGCTCGCCAAAGGCTGCCATTCTCGGTGGCCCCCGCCTGACCGGTCCGAGCGCGGCCTCGCCTCGGGCTCTCGGCACGGCAGACTTAGGGGGTGAGCCCCGCCCCCGACGCCGCCCAGCGCGAAGCCGCGCGCAAACTCGACCTCACCAAGCGGATGCGCGAGGCCGAGCGGGCCATCCTCGCCCGCGCCCCCGAGCACGACCTCGAGCCCGACCTCACGCGCATCAGCGCGGTCATGGAGTTGCTCGGCGACCCTCAACGCACCTTCCCGGTCGTTCACATCACGGGCACCAATGGCAAGACGACGACGGCCCGGCTGGTCGCGCAACTGCTGACCACCAGCGGCTTGACGGTCGGGCGCTTCACTTCCCCGCACCTGCATACGATGCGCGAACGCATCGCCATCGCCGGCCAGCCCATCGACGTCGAACGCTTTCTCGAGGCGTATGACGAAGTGCTCCCCATCATCGAGATCGTCGACGCTCGCTCGCAGGCCGAGGGCGGCCCGCGCATGACCTATTTCGAGGTGCTCGTCGCCATCGCGTATGCCGCGTTCGCCGATGCGCCCGTCGACGTCGCCGTCGTCGAGGTCGGTATGGGGGGTGGCTGGGACGCCACGAATGTCGCCGACGGCCAGGTCGCCGTCATCGCGCCAGTCGCCATGGATCACGCGCACTTCCTCGGCGACACCATCGAAGCGATCGCCCACGAGAAGGCGGGGATCATCAAGGCCGACGCCCTGACGATCATCGGGATCCAGGAGCCGGAGGTCGTGCCCATCCTTCAGGAGCGGGCCGAGGAGGCAGGGGCGCGAGCGGCATACGAGGGAAATGACTTCGGCGTCCTCGGGCGCGAGGTCGCCGTCGGCGGGCAGCAGGTCAGCATCCGCGGGCTCGCGGGTGACTACCCCGACCTCTTCCTCAATCTGCACGGCGCGCACCAGGCGCACAACGCCGCGATGGCTCTCGCCGCGACCGAGGCGTTCATCGGTGGTGGTGAACAGCCACTGTCGATGGACGTCGTGCGTGAAGCCTTTGCCGAGGTCACCTCGCCGGGCCGGTTGGAAATCGTCCGGCGCTCGCCGACGGTGCTCGTGGACGCCGCGCACAACCCGGCCGGGGCGCAGGCCCTCGCGGCGGCCCTGACCGAGGAGTTCGCCTTCGTCAAACTGGTCGGACTGGTCGGCATCCTCGGCGACAAGGACGCGGGCGCCATCCTCGAAGCCCTCGAACCCGTGCTCGACGAGGTGGTCGTGACGCGTTCGACCTCGCCGCGCGCGATGGCGCCCGATGCCCTGGGGGCGCTGGCTGCGGACATCTTCGGCGAGCACCGGGTGACTGTGGTCGAGCACCTGCCGACCGCACTGGACCGGGCCGCCGAATTGGCCGACGAGGGCGGCGTCGGCGGGGGAGTGGTCGCCACCGGATCGATCACCACGATCGCCGACGTGCGCCTGCTGCTGGGTGTGACCACCGGCTGAGCGGCTGGGCCATCCGGCTACCCTGACCTGGTGGAACAACGTCAGCTCGGCCATGGCGGACCATTCGTGAGCGCGATCGGACTGGGCTGCAACAACATCAGCCGCACCGGGCGGGCGACCGAGAGCTTGGCCGGCACCCGGGCTGTCATCGATGCCGCGATCGAGGCAGGTATCACGCTTTTCGACACCGCCGACATCTACGGGTCGCCGGCCACCGCGAGCGAATCGCTCATGGGACAGGCCCTCGTGGGACGACGCGATCGCGTCGTCATCGCCACCAAGTTCGGCCATTCGGCGTATGCCGTGCCCGGCACCGAATCCTGGGGCCCAAAGGGCGGCGCACGGTATGTCCGCAACGCCTGCGACGCCTCGCTGACCCGGCTGCGCACGGACTATCTCGACCTCTTCCAGCAGCACGAGCCGGACCCCAGCGTCCCGATCGAGGAGACCCTCGGGGCCCTCGCCGAGCTCGTCGACGCCGGCAAGGTCCGCTACCTCGGGCACAGCAACTTCACCGCGCAGCAAGCGGAGGTGGCCGACGACGCAGCCGTGCGCCTCGGCATACCGCGGTTCGTCAGTGCCCAGAACGAGCTCAGCCTGCTCGCGCGCTCGGCCGAGACCGACCTGCTCCCCACCGTGCGTCGGCTAGGCATCGGCTTCCTGCCCTTCTTCCCTCTCGCCAACGGCCTGCTGACCGGCAAGTACGGCCGCACGACGCGACCCGACCGGGGACGCTTGGTCCAGGACAAACCCGAGATCCTGGCGAGCGCCGACTGGGACCGGCTCGCGGCGTACGAGCAGATCTGCCGGGTCGCCGGCGCGCCGATGGGGCAGGTCACGATTGCCTGGCTGCTTGCCCGGCCGGGCGTGACCAGCGTGATTGCCGGTGCCACGACACCCGAGCAGGTGAGCCAGAACGCCACTGCGGCGCAGGTGGGCCTGCCGGCCGAGTTGGTCACGGCGATCGACCAACTTTTCCCCGTCGCCACCTGAGTGGCGGCACAATCTGGGCCGGCTGCGGTGGTCGGGCACGAACCACCGGAGGTTAATGTTCCCGTATGACGCCCGCCCCAGTTGCCCCCACGCAGCCCGTCTCGTGGTGGCGTGGTCCGCTCGGGACCTTCACCTGGCGGATGCTCGCGACGGTGCTCGGTGGCCAAGGCCTGAGCATCCTGCTCGGCGCCGCTCTCGCCCGGTCCCTGTCGGCGACCAGCGGTGAGGGCAACAGCCAGCTGCGGTTGTGGTCGATGATCGGGCTCGGCTTGCTCTGTTTCGCGGCCGCCGGCGGGATGCGCCGCGGCTGGGGCCTGCAACTCGGGTGGCTGGCCCAGGCGTTGACGCTCGTGAGCGCGATCTTCGTCCCGATGATGATGTGGGTTGCCGCCCTGTTCCTGGCGATGTGGCTCGCGTGCCTGCGTAAGGGCATCCAGATCGACACGGGGCAGCTCTCGGCGCGTCGCGCCGCTCGCTAGGCTGACCCGCGTGACCGAACGCAGCCTCGTCCTGATCAAGCCCGACGGATTCGCCCGGGGCCTCACCGGTGCCGTGCTGGAGCGCATCGAGCGCAAGGGCTATCGCCTCGCGGCGTTGTCCGTGCTCACCCCGACGCGCGAGATGCTCGCCGAACACTACGCCGAGCACGACGGCAAGCCCTTCTACGAGCCACTCGTGGCCTTCATGTCCTCTGGGCCGGTGACCGCCGTGGTCATCGAGGGCGAACAGTGCATTGCCGGCTTCCGCAGCCTCGCGGGTGCCACCGACCCCACCAAGGCCGCACCCGGCAGCATCCGCGGTGACTTCGGCCGCGACTGGGGCAATCCGGTGCAGGAGAACATCGTCCACGGCTCCGACTCGCCGCAGTCGGCTGCTCGCGAGATCGCGATCTGGTTCCCCGGGCTGGGCTAACCACACTGGTGCGCACCCAGCGTGGGCGGAGCAACGGCATACCGCAATAGGGGCAGGCGCCGCTCCGCGGCGGGCGGGGGGCCTGGGCAGCCTGCGATGATGGGGGGATGAGCAGCGCGAGCGCCCGCGAGGAGTACCAAGCCGCCGTCGCGGCTTATGTCGCGGCGGGTGGCGAGGAGTCGGTTCAGCGGGTGATCACCGCGATCTTCGGGGTGACCAAGCGCCTCGACCAGTGGTATGACCGCCAGCTCGCGGACCTGGCGATCTCCCACGGCGACTGGGCGGTGCTGGCGCACCTCGCGCAACGCGACGGGGGACCCGAGACGCCCTCTCGACTCGCCGACGCGGCACAGGTCGCCCCGTCGTCGATGACCGCGCGGCTCGACCGGATGTGTGGGCGCGGGTTGCTCGAACGCCGGCCCGACCAGGCCAACCGCACGCGCGTGCTGGTGACGATGACCGACGCCGGCTGGGAGCTGTTCGCTTCGGCGATCCGGGAGTCGGATGTCGTGGAGTCCGATGCGCTCGGCTCGCTGAGTCGCGATCAGCGCACCCAGCTCGCGGACCTGCTGGAGATCGTGATCTCGGGCCTCGACGCGCTCTGAGCCGGGTTGGCGCGCGGCTCGGCCGGCCCAGGGTCGCGCCGGTGGTTGTCGGGCGGCAGGGCTCGCTGATCGACAACCGGTAGCGCCCTCAGGACGCGTGAGGTAACATTTCGAGTCCGAAATATTCGCCCTCGAAGTTATGTTGATCTTGCTATGCGTGCCCGCCTGCTCGTTCTCGCCGCTGCCGTTGCCATGCTCGGCTGGGGTGCTGTGCTGCCCTACCAATATGCGTATGCCGCGTCCGCCCGCGGCTGGGGCGGTCTCGTCGCGGCCGGCGCGTCGACGCTCTTCTCGGTCGGTGCACTCATTGCGGCGCCGGTCGGCGGGCGGCTCGCGGATCGCTTCGATCCGGTGCGGGTTGCGGTCGTCTCGAAGCTACTCGCCGTGCTGGCCATGGTCGGGTTGGTGTTCGCCAACTCGCCGGCGGCCTTCCTCTTCGGCATGTTTGCCTTCGGCGCCGGCATTACGGCGGCGACGGCGCCCCAGGCCGTGCTCGTGCTGCGCTGGGTCGGTGACACCGACCGGCGGCGCGTGTTCGCGTGGCTGTTCACCGGTGGCGCATTGGGCATGGCGCTCGGCGCCTTCGCCGCGGGCTATGTCGTCGACCTGACGCGGCCAAACGGAATGCGCCTGGCCTTCGCCACTGCGGCGGCCGGTTTCGCGATTTCCGCGCTGCTCATCGCGGCGGCCGGCTACCGCGCCCCGGCGGCCACGGCATACGAACTCGGCGAGGACCCGGCACCGGAGGTCGGGGGCCTTGCGGCTCTCCGGGCCATTTGGGCCGTGCCCGCGCTGCGCTGGACGGCGGTTGTGACTGTGGCCTTGGCGTTGGGCTTCTATGCCCAGTTCGAAAGCGGCCTGCCGGCGTATGCCCTGACAAGTCTGCAGGTCAGTCCCCGCACCGTGGGGACGGCCGCGGCGGTCAACTCCGTGGTCATCATCGCGCTACAGATGGTGGTCGTCCGGCTGACTGCACGCCGTAGCGCACCCCTGCTGCTCACCATTGTCGGCGGCATTTGGACGCTCGGCTGGCTGATGCTCGCCGCGGCCCGCCTGAGCCCGGAGTTGGCTAGCGCGATCTTCGTGACCACCTTCGCCGTCTTCGCGGTCGGCGAGACGATGTATGCGCCGATCCTTTCGCCGCTGACCGCGTCGCTCGCGCCCGAGGGCATGGTCGGGACCACGCTCGGGGTGTTCACCGCCCTGCAGACGGGCATCTCCGCGTTGGGTCCGCTGGTTGCGGGCGTCCTGCTCGGCGCCGGGCTGACGGGCAGCTTCCTCGTTCTGCACATCGCGATCTCGGTGGTCGCGGTCGCAGCCGGGTGGCGGCTGCGCGGCCTGCTCGCCGGCGCCACGCGTTCCGCGGCGGGCGTTGTCACCGCGGGGTCGGACAGCGCGCACCCCGCCGGCCCGGTGCCTGCCACCCACTGACGTCGAGAGTGCACAGACGTCACGTCGAACGTGGGCACATTTCGGTTGTCGAGCGTACGCACTTGCCTCATCGAGTGAGCACGCCCTCCCGTCGAGTGAGCACGCCCTCCGCGTGGAGCCGCTCGACGGGGGCGTGTGATCAGCAGCAGCGCTGGGTGGGGTTGCGCTCCTGGTCGGCGTACTTCTCGCGCCAGAACTCCTTCTTGGTCGGCACGGCGCAGGCGGGACGCGCGCGGCGCAGGTGACCGACATATCGCTCATAGGCGTCCGCGCCGGTGACGCCGCTCCAATACCAACGGATCGCCCGAAGCGCGGATCCGGCCCGTCCCCGCATGGTGTCGGCGCCCGGGCCGCTCGCCCCGGCCGGGGCCTGAGCCGTCATCGGTGCACTCCTTGCGGGCTCGGATCCAGCCCGGCTTCCCGCCACTCGGCGAGCACCTGCTTCTCGGCGTCGGTGGCCACGAAGCTCCGGGGCGCGAAAATCTGGGACGGCACATCCGGTGCCTCAGCAGTCGGCAGACCACCGGCCCGGATCGCCTTTGCGCACACCACGGCGGCGGCGAGCACGACGATGACAACAAGGCTCGCGTAGATGATCGACAGGCTCCCTTGCACGGCGGTGTTGAAGACGACCTTGTCCATATCGGCCATCGATTTCGCCGGCGCGATGACCTGACCGGCATCCCGCGCCGCCACGAACTTGTCGTGGTTGGCGAAGTAGCCGATTGCCGGGTTGTCGCTGAAGATCTTCTGCCAGGACGCGGACAGCGTCACGATCAGGTCCCAGACGAGCGGCAGACCCGGAATCCACGCCCACTTGAGCAGGCCCTGTTTGATCACGATGGTCGTGACTACCGTCAAGGCGATCGCCGCGAGTAGTTGGTTGGCGATGCCGAAGAGCGGGAAGAGCGTGTAGATCCCGCCCAGGGGATCCTTGACGCCCATCACCAGGATCGAACCCCAGCCGGCGACGACGATCAGCGAGCAGACCCACGCGCCGATCCGCCAGCTCGGGTCCTTGAATTTCGCCATGCCCGGGATATTGCCGATGGCGTCAGAGAACATGAACCGCGCCACCCGCGTGCCGGCATCGACCGTCGTCAGGATGAAGAGCGCCTCGAACATGACCGCGAAGTGGTACCAGAAGGAGCGCAGCGAGTCGCCGCCGAAGGACTTCATCACTTCGGACATGCCGAAGGCCAGCGTCGGCGCGCCACCGGTGCGGCTGACGATGGAGGCCTCGCCTACGCCCTCAGCCGCGCTCTGCAGCAGCGCCGGGTCGATGGGCGGCAACGCGGCTCCACCGGGACTGACGAGCGCGAGCGAATCGACGTATGCCGCGGCGGTCTCCGGAGTGCCGCCGGTCAGCGCCTTCGGCGCATTCATCGCGAAATAGATGTGTTGGTCGATGCTCACGGCCGCCACCATCGCCATCACGGCGACGAAAGACTCGGTCAGCATCGAGCCATACCCGATCATCCGCGCCTGACTCTCCTTCTCGATCAGCTTCGGCGTGGTGCCCGAAGAGATCAGCGCGTGGAAACCCGACAGCGCCCCGCACGCGATGGTGATGAACAGGAAGGGGAAGAGTGCGCCGGCGAAGGACGGGCCCTTGTCCGAGTGCGCGAACGACGTCACCGCCGGCATCTGCACGACCGGACGGGCGACGAGAATGCCCAAGGCGAGCAGGGCGATCGTGCCGACCTTCATGAAGGTCGAGAGATAGTCGCGGGGGGCAAGGAGCAGCCATACGGGAAGCACCGAGGCGGCGAAGCCGTAGAGGATGAGCGCCCAGGCCAACTGCACCGGCGTCAAGGTGAAGGTGTCCGCCCACGAGCTCTCGGCCACCCAGCGGCCGGCGATGATCGCGATGAGGAGCAGCACCACGCCGATCAGCGACACCTCGTTGACCGCGCCAGGCCTTAGGAAACGCAGATAGACGCCCATGAAGAGCGCGATCGGGATGGTCATGGCGATGGAGAAGACGCCCCAAGGGCTCTCGGCGAGCGCACCGATGACGACGATCCCGAGGACGGCGATCAGGATGAGCATGATCGTCAGCACGCCGATGATGGCCGCCGTCCCGCCGACCAGGCCGAGTTCGTCGCGGGCCATCTGCCCCAGGCTGCGGCCGCTCCGGCGAATCGACATGTGCAGGACCATGTAGTCCTGGACCGCCCCGGCGAAGACGACGCCGATGATGATCCACATCGTCCCGGGCAAATAGCCCATCTGCGCGGCGAGCACGGGGCCCACGAGCGGGCCGGCGCCCGCCACCGCCGCAAAGTGGTGGCCGTAGAGAATGCGCCGGTCGGTCGGCATGAAGTCCTTGCCGTTGGCGAACTCCTCGGCCGGCGTCATCCGGGTGTCGCGCGGCTTGAGCACTTTGTACTCGATCAGTCGCGCGTAGAAGCGGAACGCAATGACATAGGTGCACAACGCGGCCAACACGAACCACACCGCGTTCACCGACTCGCCCCGGACGATCGCGATCATCGCCCACGCGATCGCGCCGATTAGACCGATGCCGGCGAAGATCGCCTTCTGTCGGCCGGTGATGACATCGGGTTCGACGACGGCGACGGGCGGCCGATCCGGGTCGGTCCGTTGGACGTCCACACTATGAAGCTCCGTGCGCATGCTCCCGCTCCCTTGCGTGAGAGTTCCCCTGCGTCAGCCACGGTAGGACCGCGCACCGACAACCGCGTTTTAGCGCGCGCCGCGTTCGCCGGGCGGTCGCCTGGCGACGATGGCCGGTCACTCCCCGTATGCCGGGCGGCGGCGCCCCCCGTCCCCCGAGGAGCGGCATACCTCCTGTCGGCGGTGGCGGGCGCGGGGAGAGCTACTAGGCTGGCCGACATGGCTGACTTCGACGTGGTGGTCCTCGGTGCTGGTCCTGGCGGGTATGTCGCGGCGATCCGCGCGTCGCAACTCGGCCTGAAGGCCGCGGTGGTGGAGAGGAAATACTGGGGCGGTGTGTGCCTCAACGTCGGCTGCATCCCGAGCAAGGCGCTGATCAAGAACGCCGAACTCGCGCATACGCTCAATCACGAGAAGGCGAAATACGGGATCGAGGGCGACGCGACGATGTCCTTCGGCCCCACCCACGCGCGCTCGCGCCAGGTGTCCGCCGGCATCGTCAAGGGCGTCCACTTCCTGATGAAGAAGAACAAGATCACCGAGATCGACGGCTGGGGCACGCTGACCGGTCCGAAGTCGATGACCGTGGCCATGAATGACGGCTCCACCCGCGAGCTCACCTTCGACAGCCTCATCATCGCGGCGGGCGCAGTCACCCGGATGCTGCCCGGCGTCTCGGTGTCGAAGAATGTCGTCACGTATGAGGAGCAGATCCTCGATGAGAACCTCCCCGGCTCGATCATCATCGCCGGATCGGGCGCGATCGGTGTGGAGTTCGCCTATGTCATGAAGAACTTCGGCGTTGATGTCACGATTGTCGAGTTCCTCGACAGGATGGTCCCCACCGAGGACGCCGACGTCTCGAAGGAGCTGCTCAAGCACTACAAGAAACTCGGCGTCAAGGTGCTGCTCGGCACCAAGGTCGAGTCGGTCGAGGACACCGGATCCGGTGTGCGCGTGACGGTTTCGCCCGCGGCCGGTGGTGACCAGCAGGTTCTCGAAGCCGACAAACTGCTCTCCGCGATCGGCTTCGCTCCGCGGACCGAGGGCTACGGACTCGAGGCCGCCGGGGTCAAGCTGACCGACCGGGGCGCCATCGAGATCGACGACTTCATGCGTACCAACGTCCCGGGCGTCTATGCCATCGGCGACTGCACCGCCAAGCTGATGCTTGCTCACGTCGCGGAGGCTCAGGGCGTCGTCGCCGCCGAAACGATCGCCGGCGTCGCGACCATGCCGGTCGACTACGCCATGATCCCGCGAGCTACCTACTGCCACCCGCAGATCGGCTCCTTCGGCCTCTCCGAGCAGCAGGCCAAAGACGCCGGCCATGATGTCAAGACCGCCCAATTCCCGTTCTCCGCCAACGGAAAGGCCATGGGCCTCGGTGACGCCGTCGGCTTCGTCAAGATCATCGCCGACGCCCAGCACAACGAGATCCTCGGCGCCGCCATGATCGGCCCCGATGTCACGGAACTGCTGCCCGTCCTGACGCTCGCGCAGAAGTGGGACCTGACCGCCGACGAGGTGGCCCGCAATGTCTTCGCCCACCCGACCCTGTCGGAGGCCGTCAAGGAGGCCGTCGAAGGCATCGTCGGCCACATGATCAATCTGTAACTTTTTGTTCCGCTTCTCATCGCGGGTTCGGGCGTGCTCGTTCCTCGCACCCCCGGAACCCGCAATCGTCGGAGAATCGTCGTAGGTGGTTGGCTAGCGGGGGCGTCGTGGCCACTGCGCTCCATACATGGCAACACGCCAGATTCAGGGCCGAATAATCGGCGTGTTGCCATGTATCGGGCGGCAAAGGGTGAGGGCCGGCGGCGGAGGCGAGAGGGGACGACGACTCGGGCCCCCACCAGAAGGGAGGGCGCTCAGCGGATGGCGACGGACCGGGCGACGAACTCTGTTTTGGCGCATTGCAACTGCATCGTCACCGGGGTGGCGGAGAACATGGCCTGATCGAGGGCACCGGGGTCGACGGGGAGGTCGGTCGTCGAGGTGACCTTCACCGAGAAGCGGGCGGCGGACAGGCCGGGCATCGACAGGCCGTGCCCGGGGGTGGCCTCGGCCTCGAGAGTGAAGGGCGGCGAGGCTACGCCGTCGGCACCGGGGATCCCGTCACTCGAGCGCAGCGTCACATCGGTCACCTCGGCCGGGCCGGTGCACGTGATGGGCTCCAACAGCGCGTCCGCGCCGGCCGGCAACGAGTACGACCGCGATGAGGTCCACACGAATCCGTTCGCCAGGAGCAGGTCGCCGCTGGAGGCGCCGGCGACGGTCATCACCGGAACCGTCTGCTTCGGGACCTCGATGCCGTCATTGCACTCCGGCAAGACGCCCTGGCCCGCCGTGGGGGCCGCGGCGGGGATGCGTCGGGCCTCGCCGAGCAGCATGTAGTCGCGGCCCTCGAAGCGCAATAGAGCGGCACAACTCATCGCGGTGCCCTCGGACGTCCCGGGCCCGGAGGTGCCGGTTCCGGGCGCGCCGGTCCCCGGCGTGGACGATCCGGATGGACCGTTCCCAGCCGACGAGGGGGTCGACGACGTCCCGACGGATGTCGTCGAGGATGTGGTCGGCGCGGTGATCGCGGTGTGGTTACCCTCCCCGCGACCCGACAGCCAGACGCCGCCCACCGAGACCGCGGCGACCGACGCCGCCGCCGCGAGAGTCAGCGGGACCCACCCCCGGGCGCGGCGGGCGGGCCTGACCGGCGTCGCAGAGAGGTCGACGGGCAGGCCGGTGAAATCCGGAGCCGAATCGGCGGCATCCTCGAGCATCGCCTTGATCTTGGTCTCGAAGTCGGTCGTCATCTCAGTTCCTTTCGTCCTCGCCGAGTTCGCGGCGGAGTTTGGTCATTGCGCGGTGGGCATGCGAGCGGACCGTCGCCCGAGCGCAGCCGAGGACCGCGGCGATCTCCTCATCGGGCAGATCGGCGTAGTAGCGCAAGATCACGACGGCCCGCTCGTCCGGCGAGAGCGCCTCCAGGGCCGGCAGGATCACCGCCCGGTCCTCGCTACGGCGGTCGGGGCCGGGGTCGCGCTCGACGAGCCGCGGGAGCGCAGCGCGCTCGGCGATGCCGCGCCGCGCCTGACTGCGGTGCGCGTTGACGACTGCCCGCCGGGCATAGGCGAGTGGGTCGGCGATGCCGTTCAGGCCGCGCTCGACCAGCGTCGCGAGCACCCCCTGGACGAGATCTTCGGCCTCGGCGCCACGCCCGCCGGTCAGCAGGTAGGCAAACCGCAGCAATGCCTGCCCATTGGCCCGCGCGAACTCGGCCACCCGGCCCGGGTCGGCGTTCACGCCGGCCATCATCGCTGATCCGCTCACGCCCCCTGGACGCGCGAGGCGGGGGATCTGTTGCAACCCCCGCTCACGCGCTCGGTCCGCGTCGACCGTTAGCTGGTGCCGCCGGACCGCGGCGGTTCCCTGGTCGCCCCGCCGGAGCGAGCGGTCGCTCTGGTGGCGCCGCTGGACCGGGCGGTCGCCGCGCACCGCCGCCCGTGGTTCAGGATGGTCGTATGACGCCCGAAGAGTTCCGCACGGCCGCCCACGAACTCATCGACTGGGTCGCCGACCATCGCGCCCGGATCCCCGACCTGCCGGTCGCCTCGAGCGTCGCTCCGGGAGAGATCCGCGCCGCCCTGCCCGGCCGGCCCCCGGAGAGTCCCGAGCCGTTCGAGGACGTCCTCGCCGACCTCGACCGCATCGTGGTCCCCGGCATCACCCAGACCCAGCACCCCGCGTTCTACGGCTGGTTCCCGTCGAATGCCTCCCTGTCCTCGCTGCTGGGGGATATCGCTTCCGGAGGCCTCGCCGGGCTCGGCATCACCTGGCAGTCCGCTCCGGCGCTGACCGAGGTCGAGCAAGTGACCACCGACTGGCTGCGGCAGTTGGCCGGGCTGGACGACGGGTGGCGCGGCGCTATCCAGGACACCGCCTCCACCGGAACCCTCGTCGCCATGCTCGCCGCTCGCGAACGCGCGGGCGAGCACTCCCAGGAGTCCGCCGGCCTCCAAGGCGTCGCGCAGCCCCTCGTCGCCTACACCTCACCCCATGCCCACTCGTCGGTGCCCAAGGCCGTGCTGCTCGCCGGTTTCGGCCGCGACAACCTCCGCTTTGTCGACGTCGACCCGGTCACTTATGCCATGCGGCCGGATGCCCTCGCCGCCGCGATGGCCGAGGATGTCGCGGCCGGCAAGCGCCCGGCCGTGGTTGTCGCCGCCGTCGGGACTACGGGCACGTGCGCGATGGATCCGGTCGCCGCCATTGTCGAGGTCGCCCGCACCCACGACGCCTGGGTGCACGTCGACGCGGCGATGGCCGGCTCGGCAATGCTGCTCCCGGAGATGCGCCACCTGTTCGACGGCGTCGAGGGCGCCGACTCGCTCGCCTGGAACCCCCACAAATGGCTCGGCACCATCCTCGACTGCTCGCTGCTCTATGTCCGTGACGTCGACCACCTGATCCGTTGCATGTCGACCACTCCGTCCTATCTGCGCTCGGCCGTCGACGACGAGGTCGTCCAGTACAAGGACTGGGGCATCCCTCTCGGCCGCCGCTTCCGCGCCCTCAAACTCTGGTTCCACCTGCGCCTCGAGGGGGCGGAAGCCATCCGTGCCCGTCTGCGCCGGGATCTCGACAATGCCCGGTGGCTCGCGGAGGCCATTGCGGCCGAGACGGATTGGCGCGTGCTCGCCCCCGTCGACCTGCAGACCGTCTGCGTGCGCCACGAGCCGCCCGGCCTCGACCGGGAGGCTCTGGACCGGCATACGCTGGCTTGGGCCGATGCCGTCAACGCGGGGGGCCGGGCTTTCGTGTCACCGAGCGTCCTGGACGAGCGCTGGATGGTTCGCATCTCCATCGGTGCCGAGGCGACCGAGCGCGCCGATGTCGAAGCGCTCTGGGCGCTGCTTCGCGAGCACGTCGCAGCGTCCCGGGTCGTGCCGACCGCGCCGTGACGTGACTCAGCCCCGGACGAGCGGTCGAGGTGCCGGCGCGTCCCTGGCCCCATGTGCGCGGCAGTTGACCCTAAGGTGACGCGGATGACGGATCTGCTGATCACCGGGGCGCGACTGGTCCCGGTGGCCGGCGTCGCCGCGCCGGAGCACCCGGTGGACGTTCTCGTCAGCGGTGGCCGGGTGGCCGACGTCGGCCCGAAGCTCGCGTCCCGTGGCGTCGCGGACGTCATTGCGGCACAAGGACGTTGGTTGCTGCCCGGGCTGTGGGACGCGCACGTGCACCCGGTCATGTGGGCGCTGGCGCGCGCCCGCATCGACCTTTCCGGGACCACCGATCCCACGGACGTATGCCGTCGGGTCGCCGCCCATCTGTCCGCTCGCCCGGGCGAGCAGCTGGTCCTCGGCTACGGCTACCGTTCGGCGGCCTGGGACCGCCTGCCCACCGTGTTGGAACTCGACGCTGCCACCGGCAGTCGACCGGTCGCCCTGGCCAGTGGCGACGCCCACAACGGCTGGCTCAATAGCGCAGCCCTCGCGCTGATCGGCCAGGCACCTCGCGAGGGCGCTCTCGTCGAGGGCGAGTGGTACGCGGCATACCGGCATCTGGAGGCCATCGCAACGTCCCTCGAGGAACCGGAAGCCGCGCTGGAGGCGGCCCTCGCCGCCGCGGCGGCCCGTGGCGTGGTCGGCATCGTCGATTTCGAGTTCGATTCCGCCTGGCGTACCTGGCCGGCCCGGCTGGAGCGCGGCCGACCGCCGGTCCGAATCCGAGCGGCCGCCTACGCCGACTCGCTCGACGACGTCGCAGCCGCCGGCCTGCGCACGGGAGATCCGCTCGTTGCGGGCGAGGACCTGCTCACCATGGGGCCGCTGAAGGTCATCAGCGACGGCTCGCTCAATACGCTCACGGCGTGGTGCTGCGAGCCCTACGCACCCGACGGGGGCGACGACGGGGGGTGCGGCCGGTCCAATCTCACGGCTGCCGAACTCCGTGAGGTGATGAGCAGGGCCGGCGACATCGGCCTGACCTGCGCGATCCACGCGATCGGCGACCGCGCGGTCGCGACGGCATTGGATGCGTTTAGCGCCACCCGCCAAGGCGGATCGATCGAGCACGCGCAACTTGTCGGCGCCGCCGACTTCGAGCGCCTCGCCGCCCTCGGCCTGACCGCGAGCGTTCAGCCGGTCCACCTGATCGACGACCGGCTGGTGACCGACCGCTACTGGCGCGATCGCGCCGACCGGGTCTATGCCTTCCGTTCGCTGCTCGACGCGGGCGTCGCCCTGGCCTTCGGCTCGGATGCCCCGGTTGCGCCGCTGGACCCGTGGCGCGCGATCGCGGCTGCGGTGTTCCGGGCTGACGCTGCCGACGAGCCATGGCACTCGGAACAGGCCATCACCCCCGCCGAAGCTCTCGCGTCGAGCACCGACGGACAGGGCACCGTCCATATCGGCCAGCCCGCGGACCTGGTTTTGGTGGACGCAGATCCGCTCGCGCTGGGATCGCTCGCCGATCGAAGTGCGACAGCGGACGGATCCCCAGCGGCACAGGCGGACCGCGCCCACCTGCGTGAGCTGCCCGTGTCCTTGACCCTTGTCGGTGGCCGGCGCACGCACGAGGCCCTCACCTGACGAATGGGAACCGTGGGCCTGGGCCACCGGATTTCACGATTTGTCGTCCGACAAATGTTGGACAGGGTAGGTTTCCCGACGGGCTCAGTTCTACCCTACGATTCGAAGCTGAAGAGCGGGGCCTCAGCAGGATTTTCGGGGTCTACCGCGCTCCTCATAGAGCGCGGGTGATGGATAGGGAGGGTTATGACGACGACGTCCGAAACGACTTTGTCGCCATGTCCCGAGTGTGGGGAAGTGGTGCCGCACACGTGCGCCGCCCCGGTCGGGGAGTCACGGATCTATCTGTCCTCGCCCGACATGTCGACCTTGGAGGAGCGGTCAGTTCTGCGCGCCGTTCGTTCGGGATGGATCGCGCCGCTCGGTCCCGAGTTGGATGCCTTCGAAGCGGAACTGGCGGTGCTCTCCGGTCGCAAGTATGCCGTTGGATTGTCTTCCGGGACTGCGGCCTTGCATCTCGGCCTCCTCGCCCTTGGGGTCGGCGAGGGCGATGTCGTCGTCGTCTCGACCTTGACATTTGCCGCGACGGCAAATGCGGTGGTGTATACGGGCGCTAGACCCGTGTTCGTCGATTCCGACGCCTCCGGAAATATGGATCCGGACGTGCTGGAGACCGCGCTGGCGACGCTGGCGGCCGAAGGGCAGCGGGTGGCGGCTGTCGTCCCGGTCGACCTGATGGGCAAGGTGGCCGACCACGCGCGCATCCGTGAGGTCACCGCGCGGCGCGGGATTCCGGTGCTTTCCGACGCAGCCGAGGCTTTCGGTGCCACGCGCGACGGGCGGCCGGCCGCGGCATACGGCGATATGGCCGTGTTGTCCTTCAACGGCAACAAGGTCGTCACCACGTCCGGCGGCGGCGCGTTGCTCACCGATGATGCCGAGCATGCCCAGCGGGTTCGGCACCTGGCCACCCAGGCCCGTGTCCCGATCGCCTACTACGAGCACACCGAGGTCGGCTACAACTATCGGCTGTCCAATGTGCTGGCCGCCCTGGGCCGCGCGCAGCTCGTCCGTCTCCCCCAGTTTTTGGCGAGTCGGCGCGCCCACCGCGAGCAGTATCGCGACCGGTTGGGGCACCAGCCCGGCATCTCGATCTTCGGCGAGCCGTGGGGCGGTCCCAGCGAGGACACCATGGACAACTGCTGGCTGACGACGCTGCTCGTCGATCAGGAGGCGGCGGGTGTAACGAACGAGGATCTGCGCTTGGCGCTCGACCGGGCCAACATCGAGGCCCGGCCGATGTGGAACCCGATGCATCGACAGCCGGCCTACAAGGGCGAGCGGGCGTTCATCACCGGTGTCAGCGACTGGCTGTTCGCATCGGGGCTCTCGCTTCCGAGCGGGTCGGCCCTGGACGCAAGCGATATCGACCGTGTCTGCACGGTGTTGTTGCGCTCGATCCGGGCCTAGGCGATGTCATGCTCAGACACCACCAGCGGATAGCCCGGAGCGTCGACGTCGCCGTCAGCGGCCTCGCCCTCCTCGTTTTCGCGCCGGTCATCGCGGTGATCGCTCTCGTCGTCCGCCTGCGGTTGGGCAGCCCCGTCCTGTTCCGCCAGGACCGCGTCGGGCGTGATGAGCAGGTCTTCCGCCTCGTCAAGTTCCGGACCATGCGCGTCCCCGACGCCGATCACATCACCGATGCCGATCGGCTCACCCGCGTCGGGCGCTGGTTGCGCGCGACCAGCCTCGATGAGCTGCCGACGCTGTGGAATGTCTTCCGCGGGGAGATGAGTCTGGTCGGGCCAAGGCCGCTGCTCGTGGAGTACCTGCCGCTCTATTCACCCGTCCAGGCCCGCCGCCACGAAGTGCGTCCCGGGATCACCGGACTAGCCCAGATCTCGGGGCGCAATGCTCTGACCTGGGAGGAGAAGTTCGCCTACGACGTGGACTATGTCGACAACCGCACCCACCTGATGGATCTGCGCATCCTCGGCCGGACGATCAGTGCCGTGGTCACGCGCCGCGGCGCCGTCGAGGTATGCCACGGCCCCTTCCGCGGCAGCACGGAGCCAGGTCGCGATCGTGCCGACTGAACCCGTCGTCGTCATCGGTGCGGGTGGGTTCGGTCGCGAGAGTCTCGACATCGTGCAGGCCATGATCGCTGCTGGTGCGCCCTGGACCCTCGCCGGTGTCGTCGACGACCGCCCGTCCGCGGACAGTCGCGATCGGTTGGCGCGTCGCGGCATTCCCCTGCTCGGAAATATCGACTCCTGGCTGGGCGACCCGCGAGGCCCACGTCACTACGTCCTCGGCGTTGCCATGCCGCCCGTCAAACGAGCCATTGTCACGCGGCTGGAGGCGGCCGACCGCGAGCTGTGGCCGGTGTCGGCCGTGCACCCGTCGGCCCTCCTCGGCTCCGTCGTGCAGATCGGCGTGGGCGTGGTGGTCTGCGCGCGCGCGGTCATCGGCACCGATGTGCACCTCGAGGCATTCGCGCAGGTCAACGCCAACGCGACGATCGGCCATGATGCGGTGATCGGGGAGCACGCGATGATCGCGCCCGGCGTCATCGTCTCCGGCGGCGTCCGCGTCGGCGCTGGATCGCTACTCGGCGCCGGCGCGACCGTCTTGCAGTACCTCAGCGTCGGCTCGGACGCCGTGGTCGGGGCGGGTGCCGTCGTCACTCGCGATGTGCCCTTCGGTGCGATGGTCACGGGCATACCGGCCCGACCGGTGGCGCGGTCGACGGACGCGGTTCAGTCGCCGCCGGTGCCCTGAGCGCGAGACCGCCCCGCGAGCCGCCGATACATCGTCTCCTGCCGCGCCATCGTCACTCGGATGTCGTAGCGTCCCGCGGACTCGCGTGCCGCAGCGCCCATCGCCGACCGCCCCGCGTCGTCGCCGGCGATTGTGACGAAGGCCGCGGCCAGCGCCTGCGCATCCCGGCGTGGGACGAGCAGCCCGTCCACGCCGTCGCGAACCTGCCCCGGTATGCCGCCCACTCTCGTCGCGACCACCGGCAGGCCCGCGGCGAAGGCTTCCATGACGGCCACCGGCAAACCTTCGTGCGCGGACGCGAGGGCGAAGACGTCGGCGGCGGCCATCAGCTCGGGAATGTCGCGCCGGTAGCCAGCGAGCCAGAAGCGATCGCCGAGCCCGAGTTCGGCGTGCCGGGCAGCCATCTCGTCGGCCAGCGGCCCCTGACCGACCGCGACGAATCGCAGCCTGGGGGCACGCGGCAGGGCTAGCTGGGCCGCCCGCATCAGATTGGGATAGTCCTTGTTGGCTCGGAGGTTGGCCACGGTCAGGACGAGCACCTCGTCGTCGGCGACCGCCAATTCGCGGCGTAGTCGTTCGCGGGTCCCGTCGGGGACGACCAATGCCTGAGGATCGATGCCGTGGATCAGCACCTCGTAGCGGCGCCGGTGGGTGGCCCAGGTCGTATCCCGGACCTGCTCGGACACGGCCCAGCGGTGGGCATCCAGCGGACTGGTCAGCGCATTGAGCGCGCGGGTCGGCCGGCGGTGGCTGGTCCACTCGTTGTGTTCCGTCGAGATGAGAACGGGCCGCTGCGCGCGGGGCAGGGTGAGGCTCAGAAGGCGGGCCTCCGAGGCGAGCACGGGCGAATGCGCGTGGACGACGTCGGCCTGGGCCAGGGCAGCGCGCATGTCGCGCACGCGGTGCGCCGGGAGCAGCTCGGGCACCAGTCCCGCCGCTTCGAAGTCCGCCACCAGGTGCGTCTTGTCCGGGCGGACGAAGATCAGGCGATGCGTGAATCGCGTGCGGTCGGCAACCTGCGCGGACAACAGCAGGAGTTGTTCGGCGCCGCCCGGTCCGAGCCCTTTGACAAGCCAGAGCACCCGGATCGGCCCGTCGCTCACATCGTGCTCCTCACGTATCGGCCCGTCCCCGCTGCCATGGGCCTAGACTCCCGACGATCCTACTGACGCGGCTGGGGGCCCCGATGTCCGAACGTGTGCTCAGCCTGACCTATCGTGCCGCCGGCCCGGCGGACGGGCCCGCTGTCGCCGACCTGCTCCGGACGTCACTGGGCAAGCAGGACGATCCGCACTACGAGGCCTTCTTGGCCTGGAAGCATCAGCAGAACGCTTTCGGTGTCTCGCCCGCCTGGGTCGCTCTCGATGAGGACCGCGTGGTCGGCTACCGGACCTTCTTGCGCTGGCGCTTCGTCGACGACGCGGGGCGCGTGCTGCGGGCCGTGCGAGCCGTGGACACCGCTACCGATCCCGCCTACCGCGGGCAGGGCATCTTCCGGCGGCTGACGATCGAAGCGGTCGCCGACTTGACCCGAAGCGGCGATGCCTTCGTCTTCAACACCCCCAACGATCAGAGCCGTCCAGGCTATCTGAGCATGGGGTGGAGCATCGTTCGCCGAGTGCCCGTCGCCGTCCTGCCCCGTGGCGTGGAGGGCGTGCGCCGGATGCGCTCGGCCCGAGTGCCGGCTCAACTGTGGTCGCAGGACACCGGCGCCGGTCTGCCCGCCGCCGAGGCGCTTCGGGACCCCGACGTCGCCACGGCCTTGCTGGCGCACGCGCCACGGTCGGGATTACGCACCGACCGCACGCCGGAGTATCTCGCGTGGCGAACCGCCTTCGGTCCGCTTCGTTACCGCGTCCTGCTCGCCGACGCGGACCCGGCTGCCGGCGGCCTCATCTTTCGGCTGCGGCGGCGCGGCCCGGCCGTGGAAGCGACGATCGTGGAGGCCTTCGTCCCGGATCGGCGCACGGGCGCGGCTTTGACCCGTCGGCTGCTGCGCGAGACCGGTGCGGATTATGCGATCGCCGCCGGCAGCGGTGTCGGGCTGGGGATGGTGCCGGCGCCGCGCCTCGGGCCCGTGCTGACCGCTCGGCCCCTGGCCGCGACGCCACCCGCCGCGGACCATTGGCAACTCGCGCTGGCCGACGTGGAACTCTTCTGACGGACCTCAGGCTCCCACCGGCCGCTGCGCCAGGCTCCGGAACCACGCCACGGTCGCGGCCAACCCCTCGGGCAGGGGGACCGGCCGGACATCGGGGAAGTGCCCCTGGAGCCGGGCGTTGTCCGCCTGTGAGTCCCGGACGTCGCCGGGCCGCTCGGCGACATACTCCACCCGAGGCGTGAAGCCCAGTTCCTGGCCGAGCATCGTGATCATGTCGTTCAGCGAGGTCCGCGTGCCGAAGGCCAGGTTGACAGGGGAGTCGTCGACAACCCGCCCGATCGCGGCGTCGGCGAGGACGCGGGTCACCGAGCCGACGAAGGTGAAGTCCCGTGTCTGGAACCCGTCGCCGTTGACGATCAGGGGGCGATCGTTTAGGGCAGCGTCGATGAAGGTGGGCACGACCGCGGCATACGCATGGCCGGCCGCCTGCAGCGGCCCGTAGACATTGAAGAAGCGGAAGGCCAGGACCGGCAGTCCGTAGCTGCGGCCGAACGCGAGGGTGTAGGCCTCGGCCGCCTGCTTCGCCACGGCATACGGGGAGATCGGGTCCAGGCGCATGCTCTCGCGTTTGGGCAACTCCCGGTTCGCCCCGTAGACCGAGGAGGAGGAGGACAAGATGACGTGACTGCCCGCCACCCGTGCCGCCTGGAGGACATTCAGGGTGCCGGTCGCGATCGCGTGATGCGAGGCCAGCGGATCGGCGAGCGAGCGCGGCACCGACGGCAGGGCCGCGAGGTGGATGATCGAGTCGGCGCCGTCGAAGGCTTCGGCGAGCAAATCCGGATCGAGAATGGTGCCAGCGAATGTGCGCGCCGAGGTGCCGAGGAGATTGTCGGGGGAGCCCGTCGAGTAGTCGTCCACGACAACGATGTCAGTCACTTCCGGGCGGCCGTGAAGATCCCGGACGACATTCGCCCCGATGAATCCTGCCCCGCCGGTCACGACGACCTTCATGTGTTTTCCTCCCACCATCCCCGCCAGCCCGGCGAAGGCTATCAAGGGTGACGACTGTTTCGACACTTTGGTCGGATCAATCACGAATTCGGGGCGAAAGCGTTCTGCGTCATCGCCGCTACGCTTCCGTTGTTGTGACCGTTCTCTTCGTCTGCACGGCCAATATCGCCCGATCGCCGTATGCCGAGCGGCGAGCCCGCTTCTTGCTCGGCGACGCCTCGGCCCCCGACTCTGGACCCCAAGAGGTCAGCAGCGCGGGTGTGCCCGGCGTGCCGGGCCGCTCGATGGACGACCTGCTCGCGGCCGAGTTACGCACCCGGGGCGGCGACCCCGGCGGGCACGTGAGCCGGTCGGTCACCGTGGACCTGATCGAGCAGGCCGACCTCGTCCTCACCTTTGAATTCACCCAGCACATGCGCCTAATCGATCTCGCACCACACCGCGCGCACTGCATCTTCGGAATCCGCCAGTTCGCCGCCGCTGCAAGCAGAGCCGACGGCGTCGGGGATCTCGCCGATCGCGTCGGGGCGATCGCCGAGCGCACCGCGCCGGACAGCATGTCCGCCGACGTCGCGGATCCGCACCGACGCGGCCGGCGGGCCGCGCGCGCCTGCGCGGACGAGATCGACGTCCTGCTCGCAGACATCCTCCCCGTCATCGGGGGCTGACGGCCGCCGGCCCCCGACCGGAGCGAACGACGGGCGGCTACCGTGGTGGTCTCGCTGCGAAGGAGCCGACATGCACACCGACGTTCCCCTGTCCCAGGCGGCCCGGTCCGTGATCACCCAGACCGAGACCTATGCCGCTCACAACTACCATCCGCTGCCCGTCGTCCTCGCGGCCGGCGAGGGTGCCTGGGTCATCGATGTCGACGGGCGGCGATATCTCGACGCGCTGGCCGGCTATTCGGCCCTGAACTTCGGGCACGGTAACCCGCGCCTATTGGCCCGGGCTCACGAGCAACTCGACCGGCTGACATTGACCAGCCGGGGTTTCTACAACGATCAGCTTGGTCCCTTCGCCCAGGATCTGTGCGCCTTGACCGGGAAAGGTGCGGTGCTGCCCATGAACAGCGGCGCCGAAGCCGTCGAGACCGCGTTGAAGGTGGCGCGCAAATGGGGCTACCGCGTCAAAGGCGTGCCCGAGGGGCAGGCGACGATCATCGTGATGGAAGGCAACTTCCACGGCCGCACGACGACCATCGTCAGCTTTTCCGACGACAAGGTCGCCCATGACGACTACGGCCCCTATACGCCCGGTTTCGTGACCGTGCCATTCGGCGATGCGCCGCTCCTGCGCGAGGCCGTCGCCGGTGATTCATCCGTCGTGGCCGTCCTCCTCGAGCCCATCCAGGGTGAGCGCGGGGTGATCATCCCGCCCGATGACTACCTGCGTGAGGTCCGCGAGATCTGTTCCGCCGCAGGGGTGTTGATGATGGTCGACGAGATCCAGTCGGGTCTCGCCCGGACCGGCGAGACCTTCGCCTGCGACCACGAGAAGGTGATCCCGGACGTCTATATCCTCGGCAAGGCGCTCGGTGGCGGGCTCGTCGCCTTGTCGGCGATCGCCGCCGACAGAGACATCCTCGACGTCTTCACGCCGGGGTCGCACGGCTCCACCTTCGGTGGCAATCCGTATGCCTGCGCGATCGGCAGGGAAGTTGTGGCCATGCTCGCCACCGGCGAGTACCAAGCAGCCGCCCGCGAACGTGGTGCCCAACTTGCGGCCGGCCTGACCCACCTTGCCGGCCAGGGGATAGCCGAGATGCGGGTGCGGGGGCTGTGGGCCGGCCTGGACATCGATCCTGGTCTGGGCACCGGACGAGCACTCTCGGCCCACTTGATGAGGCGTGGAGTGCTCGCCAAGGACACCCACGGCTCGACGATCCGGCTTGCTCCGCCCTTGTGCGCCACCTCAGCCGACATCGACGTGCTGGTCGATGCGGTCGCGGGCGCATTGGGCGACCTGCGGCGGCCCTGACGCCCGCGATTCCTGGGCCGGCCTTCACCAGCCGTGTCCAGGCGCCGCTGACCCTCCTCGGCGCCGCTCGCCGCCCGGCTGCGAGCGGCCGCCCACCAGCGTCAGCCGCGAGCGTCAGCCGCCACCGGTCGCCGCCAGCGTCAGCCGCGAGAGCGCAAGGTCTCCACGCCGGCCCCGGTGAGGTCGTCGAGGAAGGCCTTGCGCCCCCGTCATCGCCAGCACGAGGGCAAGAAGTGGGCCCTCGACGCGGGCGCCGCTGCCGTGCGACCACGCCGCTTCCGTGGCGTGCAGTGACAAATCGGCGATCCGTGACTTGGCCCCGATGAGGGTGTTGGAGTTCTTGTAGAAGTCGGCTACCGCGACCAGGGCACCAGCGTCGTAGTCGTGCTCGATGCTCAGCGGGCGGCGGATGTCCTCGGCGTGGATGATCACCTCACCCAGCCAGCTCGTCTTGGGTCCGGGGGGTGCCGACGTGGAGCCGATCGCGGCCTCGAACCTGCTCAGTGTCTCCTGGGCATCGGCGCCGCGTTCGCGGGCGATACCGGCCTGGACAAAGCGCGAGAAGGAGAAGCGCGCCTTGGCCAACCCGGCGACGAACCCCGGCGGAGTGGTCGTCGCCGTGGCGGTCATATGGGCCAGCGTGTCGCGGATCGTCCAGCCCGCGCAAAGGGAGGGCAGGTCCCACGCCGATGTGTCAGGGAGGGTCTTCAGATCCGCAACCAGCGCCGCGCGCTCGCGGTGGACGATCGGCCAGAGATCGGTGCACACGAGAGGTGATTGTGCGGCGTCGATCCGGGGACGGACGAACAGGCACGCCAGCTCGCGCAACGACGTGCGCCCCGCGGCCGGGCCGCGGGGCGCATCTGCTCGATCACCCAACTGGGGGTCAGAGGTTGCGGACTGTGTTGAAGACCTGCAACTCCTTGTTGTCGAAGTAGGGGCCGAACATCACGTTCGCCCAGGCCGCGCCGATGCCACCCTTGTTGCTGTTGACGGAGTTGACATAGCCCATCCAGCTGCCGTTGACCCAGGTCAGCCACGGACCGCCGCTCGCGCCGCCGGTCATCCGGCAGTTCAGGTAGTTCTGCCCGGCGAACGTCCCACTGCCGTAGTAATAGTCGGTGCCCTGGCAGTAGCGGGCGTCCTCACCGTTGGCGGTGTAGCCAGGCCACCGCCAGTCGGTGATCGGGTAGCCGAGCGAGGTGCGGAACTGGTTTGTGGACCCGTTGAACCACGCGCCGTGACCGCCGAGGGCGTTCACGATCGCCACCCCATTGCGGGGGTAGACCACGACGGCGCCCATATCGTCGGCGCTGGTGCCGTAGTTGTAGTAGTTCCACGTCGTGGAGTAGGTCTTGGCGTAGTAGACGCCCTGAGTGGCGCCGTACTGGTAGCCCGGGTAGAACTGCAGGTTGGTGTACCACCGGCGGTTCGTGGCGTCCCAGACGCAGTGGCCGGCCGTGATGAGGGTCGACTTGTTCTCGGCGTTGACGGCGGTTGCTGTGCACCAGGACCAGTTGTAGGCCGGACCGGGGTCGGTGTCGAAGTAGAGCTTGCCGACCTGGCGGTTGGGGTTGGCGCTCGGGCCGAGCGGCCACAAGGCGCCGGCGTTGGTGTCGTAGCGGGCCACGGCCTCCTTGGCCGACAGCCCCTTGGTGCTGCCCCCCGCCGCGGACGGCGCGATCTTGACCTCGGCGCCCCGGCTCGACCGGTCGCTGCCGGCGGGTGACGGGACGTTCTTCGGCATGGTCATCGGCTTGGCGACCTTGATGATGTCCTTGATGTCCATCGTGGCGGCGGTGCCTCGCTCGGCGGCCGACACCGTGTGCACGGGCGACTTTCCGGCGCTCGATCCGGTGGCGAGCGTCCCGGCCTGGGCGGCGTTCGCGCCGAGTGCAGCCAGGGCGGCGAGCCCCGCGGTGGACGCCAGGACGCGGCCTGTCTTGTTCATGATTCCTCCCAAGGTGTCGGCCGGGCCACCGATCCGGTGTTCGGCCCGCGGGTCCTTCCCGCATGTCCCAACCGAGTGGCCCGCCGGCCCGGTGATACGTCTGGATCGGCCCGATTTCCGAGGTAGCGAATCCCGCTGGTAGCCTTGAGCGTTGCCGTTGTATCGGCCGCGGATCCAACAGAGCCCCGGTGGACCAGCCCGGGCGCGCCGCGCACACGCAGAGAAAGAGAGTCGTTCGTATGCCCCTGGCTGCCGACGTCAAGAAGCAGATCATGGCCGAGTACGCCACCACCGAAGGCGACACCGGCTCTCCCGAGGTGCAGATCGCGCTGCTCACCCAGCGCATCAAGGACCTCACCGAGCACGCCCGCACCCACAAGCATGACCACCACTCCCGTCGTGGCCTGTTGCTGCTCGTCGGTCAGCGCCGCCGCCTGCTGCGCTACCTCGAGAGCGTGGACGTCGAGCGCTACCGGTCGCTGATCAAGCGACTCGGCCTGCGCCGTTGAGATTCGAGAAGGGGCGGCCCGCCGTGGGCCGCCCCTTCTCGTATGCCGAGCGATCGGCACCCGCCGGCCACGCGCCATACGTGCGTGATCTGCCGGTACCGCGCCGCCGATAGCGGCGCAAGAAAGGACAACCCGCGCACAACGACGATGCGCGTGGCTGACGTAGATAAAGAAAGTGAGGGCCCATGGAGGGTCCAGAGATCCAGTTCGCCGAGGCCGTCATCGACAACGGCCGCTTCGGCTCCCGCACCGTCCGGTTCGAGACCGGTCGCCTCGCCCGTCAGGCGGGTGGCTCGGTCAGCGCCTACCTCGACGGCGAGACCATGCTGCTGGCGACGACGACCGCGAGCGGCACGCCGAAAGACCAGTTCGACTTCTTCCCGCTGACCGTCGATGTCGAGGAGCGCATGTATGCCCTCGGCAAGATCCCGGGCAGCTTCTTCCGCCGCGAGGGACGCCCCTCGACCGAGGCGATCCTGACCTGCCGCCTGATCGACCGGCCGCTGCGCCCGTCCTTCGTCAAGGGCCTGCGCAATGAGGTCCAGGTCGTCATCACCGTGCTGGCGTTGCAGCCGGACCACCAGTACGACGTCGTGGCCATCAACGCCGCCTCCGCGGCGACGCAGATCTCCGGTCTGCCCTTTTCCGGCCCGATCGGCGGCGTCCGCGTCGCCCTCATCGACGGCCAGTGGGTCGCCTTCCCCAACTTCTCCGACGCCGCGCGTTCGACCTTCGACATGGTCGTCGCCGGCCGCGTCGTCGGTGACGATGTCGCGATCATGATGGTCGAGGCCGAGGCCACCGACGCCACCTGGAATCTCGTCAAGACCGAGGGCAAGCAGGCCCCGACCGAGGAGGTCGTCGCGCAGGGTCTCGAGGCGGCCAAGGCGTTCATCCGCACGCTGTGCGAGGCCCAGGCCGACCTCGCCGCAAAGGCTGCGAAGCCGGTCGAGGAGTTCCCGATCTTCCTCGACTACCAAGACGATGTGTATGCCGCAGTCGAGGCCGCCGCGTCGCGCGAGGGCAAGCTCGCCTCGATCCTTTCGATCGCCGGCAAGCAGGAGCGCGAGGACGCGATCAACGAGCTGAAGTCGGCCATCCACCTTCAGCTGGTCGGCGACGCCGACGGCATCCACGAGGGCGGGACCAAGGGCGAGTTCTTCGGCCGTCAGAAGGAAGTCTCCGCTGCCTACCGCAGCGTGCAGAAGAAGCTCGTGCGCGAGCGCATCCTGCGGGACAAGGTCCGCATCGACGGTCGTGGGCTCGCGGACATCCGCGCCCTGTCGGCCGAGGTCGAGGTGCTCCCGCGCGTCCACGGCTCCGCGCTCTTCGAGCGCGGCGAGACCCAGATCATGGGCGTCACCACGCTGAACATGCTGCGTATGGAGCAGCAGCTGGACACCCTCTCGCCGGTGACCCGCAAGCGCTACATGCACAACTACAACTTCCCGCCCTACAGCACCGGTGAGACCGGCCGCGTCGGGTCGCCGAAGCGCCGCGAGATCGGCCACGGCGCCCTGGCGGAGCGGGCCCTCATGCCGGTGCTGCCGACCCGCGAGGAGTTCCCCTACGCGATCCGCCAGGTCTCCGAGGCGCTCGGGTCCAATGGCTCGACGTCGATGGGCTCGGTCTGTGCCTCCACCCTCTCGCTGCTCAACGCCGGTGTGCCGCTGCGCGCTCCGGTCGCCGGCATCGCGATGGGCCTGGTGTCGGCGGAGGTCGACGGGCAGACGCAGTATGCCGCGTTGACCGACATCCTCGGCGCCGAGGACGCGTTCGGCGACATGGATTTCAAGGTCGCCGGCACCCGCGAGTTCGTTACGGCCATCCAGCTCGACACCAAGCTCGACGGCATCCCGGCCGACGTGCTGGCCGGTGCGCTGACCCAGGCCCGCGACGCCCGTTTCTACATTCTCGATGTCATGAACGAGGCGATCGACGCGCCCGACGAAATGAGCCCCTACGCTCCGCGCGTCATCAGTGTCCAGGTCCCGGTCGACAAGATCGGTGAGGTCATCGGCCCGAAGGGCAAGATGATCAACCAGATCCAGGACGAGACCGGCGCCGACATCTCGATCGAGGACGACGGCACCGTCTACATCGGCGCGACCGACGGTCCCTCGGCCGAGGCGGCTCGGGCGATGGTCAACGCGATCGCCAACCCGCAAATGCCCGAGGTCGGCGAGCGCTTCCTCGGCACCGTCGTGAAGGCGACGACCTTCGGGGCGTTCGTCTCGCTGCTGCCGGGCAAGGACGGTCTGCTGCACATCTCCGAGGTGCGCAAGCTCGTCGGCGGCAAGCGGATCGACGCCGTCGAGGATGTCCTCGCGGTGGGCCAGAAGGTCCAGGTCGAGCTGAAGGAGATCGACCCGCGCGGCAAGCTGTCGCTCGCGGCCGTCCTCCCCGAGGGTGCCGAGGCGCCCGCGGCCGAGCGCTCCGACGGTGAGGAGTCCGCACCGGCCGACGCGCGCCCCGAGCGTGGCGATCGCGGCGAGCGGCACGAAGGCGAGCGCCGGGAGCACTCCCGCAACCGTCGTCGTCGCACCAATGACGGGGAACGCCGCAGCGAGGACTGATCCTCCAGCATCGGCATCCGCCTAAGCTCACCGCTCACGTCGAGTGGCCGGTTCAGCCCTGTCGAGTGGCCGGTTCAGCCCAGCAAGCTGTGGGCAACCCGCCACTCGACGACGCTGAACCGGCCACTCGACGGGGTTGGAGGCGTGTGAAGGGGGGATGCGTAGGGCCCACGCAAGACGCCCACAGCCGGACGTAACCGGCAATCGGGCCCCCGGTCAGCCGGCCGTCACGCCCCAGACTGACGCGGACGGGAGTCGCAAGGACGCCTGGCGAAGGAGAGCAGCCGATGACGGTGGATGTGGCCAACCGGAGCGCGAGGGTGGCAGCCGAGGTGTCCGACGACTTGTTCGGGGACGTTGTCCTGGCCGACCGCGAGCACTACTTCGCTGACTGGCGTGAGCGGGCCGCCGTCGTGCATCTGAGGCAGAACGACATCTGGGCCGTCACCCGCTACGACGCGCTCAAGGAGGTTGTCGAGGACCCGTCGCGCTTCTCCTCGGCGAAGGCGACGTTCAACGATCTGATGAACGCCTCGCTGCGCGGGACGGCGCTCGCCTCCGATCCGCCTGAGCACGCTCGCCACCGCGCCGTGCTCGCGAAGTATCTCTCCCCCCGGGTCATGCGCGCCCGGCGCGACGACATGACCGGGTGCGCCGACGAACTCGTGGCCGCTGCCGTGGCGAAGGGCACCTTCGACGCTGTCCGGCTCGCCCAGGACTTCCATCAACGGGTGATCGGCGACCTGATCGGGATGCGGCGCGAGATCCAGGCGCGCGTGGTGCCCTGGGGCGACTCGGCGCTCAACGTCTTCGGGCCTTTCAACAAGCGCACCGGGCAGCATTTCCCCGTCGCGGGCGACCTGGCCCGGTGGGCCAAGCAGGTCACGCCGGCTCAGTTGACCGAGGGCAGTCTGGGCCGGGAGGTCTTCGCGGCCGCGGAGCGGGGTGAGGTCCCACCGGATGCCTGCAATGCGCTCATCCATCAGATGGTGGCCGCGGGCATCGACACCGCCATCGCCTCGCTGGGCAATGTGCTGGCGCACCTCGGCGACAACCCCGACCAGTACGCGATCCTGCGCGCCGAGCCCGGGCTGATCGGCTCGGCCTTCACCGAATCCCTGCGCTACGAGTCCCCGATTCACGCGATGGGCCGGTTGGTGGTGGCCGACACCGAGATCGACGGCGTGCCCGTGCCGGGCGGCGCGCAGCTCGCCCTGCTCTTCGGTGCAGCCAATCGCGACCCGCGGCACTACCCGGACCCGGACCGCTTCGATATCCGGCGCAACCCGATCGACCAGGTCTCCTTCGGCCACGGCGTGCATACGTGCGCGGGGATGCACCTGGTGCGGCAGGAGGCCGAGGTGCTCATCGCGGCGTGGTTGCGTCATGTGCCCGCCTTCCTACTTGGGCACCGGACGCGCAAGTTGAGCAATATGGTCAGCAGTTGGGCAACTCTGGCCATCACGGTGGGCTGACGACAGCATCACGG
The DNA here is from genome assembly GCF_039531165.1 of Nostocoides vanveenii. NCBI lineage: Bacteria > Bacillati > Actinomycetota > Actinomycetes > Micrococcales > Intrasporangiaceae > Nostocoides > Nostocoides vanveenii. The sequence goes on from NZ_BAAAPN010000058.1 coordinate 29,124, forward strand.
GCGGTTTCTCGCTGCGATGGCCCGTACGCTCGCGGCATGGATCTGCTGATCCCGCCTGGGCCCGGGATTCCGCACGGCCTGACCATCCCCGGCGACCAGCTCGCCGAGCGCTTTTCGCGCGCTCAAGGCCCGGGCGGTCAGTCGGTCAACACGGCCGACTCTCGCGTAGAACTGGAGCTTGACCTGCGCGTATGTCCGGCCTTCACCGACGCGCAGCGCGTTCGCCTCCTAGAGGCACTCGACGGGCGGTTGGTCGGCGACCGCCTCGTCGTCACCGCGTCGGAGCACCGCAGCCAGCGCCGCAACCGGGTCGCCGCCCGCGATCGGATGGGCCGCCTGTTGCGCGCGGCGCTTGCGCCGCCACCACCACCCCGCCGGGCCACCAGGCCCACTCTGGCGGCAAAACGGCGCCGGCTGGAGGCCAAACGCGCCCGGTCCCTGACCAAGGCCGCGCGGGCTCGCCCCGGTGCGACCGACTGACCCTTCGGGTAGCGTTGGTCGAGGGCGGGCGCTCACCCGCCCGGCCCGGGGCCGCGGCATACGGCCGGTGTCGCGGTCAGGTGCCGCTCTCGAGCGGCCACCACCACTCCGTGTCGGCGACTGGCCCGGCCCGGTCGCACGAATGCCAAGCCCGGTCAGCCGGTCCCGGACCCAGGCATCGACACCCTGCGCGACGGATGCGAGGACCACCAGGCCGCGAGGTCGATCTGGTCAGCCATCGACGACTTGCAGGATTATCCGGTCCTCGACCGGCACGTAGCCGATGCGGGCATACACCCCATTGCTCGTCGGATTGTCCAGGTCCGTGAACAGGACGACGTCCGACCCGGCCGCCCGGACGATCGCGGACACCTGGGCCGTGACCGGGGCGGCGTAGCCGTGGCCGCGCTGGTCCGGTGGGGTATAGACCGGGCCGATGCGGGCGACGCCGAAGGCCGGCGGCCGGGTGGCCGCCATCGAGACGGGTGTGTCGCCGTCGTCCACCCAGAGCCACGTGTGCGGCGCGCGTCGAATGAGCATCTCGCGCTGCGCCGTTCGCTGCTGCGCCCGTGTCTCCTCGTCCGCGGCCGCGTTGCCGATCTCGTCGACGAAGGCGAGCACCCATTCGGTCACCAGATCGAGGTCATCGGCGGCCATCGGCCGTGGCCGGCCGCGAACTGTCGCCGGTGGCGTTAGCTCCGCCAGCCGGTGCAGGCGCGTACGGCGTTCCACCTCGACGCGGCCACCGACCCTGGCGGCCAGCCGGTCCGCGAAGGCCCGGGCAGCCGGCTCCTCGCCGGCGGCTCCGGACGGCGCCTCCACCGACGTCAGGATCACGTCCGCGAGTGCCGCCGCCTCGGCGGGATCCAGGTGGTGGAGCACGGGGTGATAGCGACCGGATCGCATGGCCAGCCCCTGGACCTGGCCGGCCGGGGTGCTCGATGTGGCGAACCAGGGTGCGTCCGTGCCCTCCGTGGGCGCCTCACCGGCCACGTGCTCCTGCAGACTGCTCCCGATGATGGTCGTCCCTACCGGATCCGCGCCCAGCAGGGGGCGTGCGGCCGTGAGGAAGGCGGCGGGATCGGCATACAGCCTCAGGGTCATTGCGGCACGGTAGTAGCTTATCGACTGGCGCGCAGGGGATTTCGCAGTCAGGCAGCCGACGCGGTCAGCGCGCGCACCGGCACAGGGCTGGTGCGAGGATGACCGTATGACCGCCGACTTCGCCGCCCATCTGCGTGCCGAGACCGACGCCTTCGCGGCTGTCCTCGCGGCGGCCATCGCGGACCCCGCCCTGCTCGCGCGACCTGTCGCCAGTTGTCCGGGCTGGAATCTCTATGACCTGACCGACCACCTCGGTGGGGTCCATCGCTGGGTGGTGACGGCTATCGACGAAGGGCACGGCCGAGGCGCCCCGGACGCCGCGCCCCACGAGGCGAGCGCGCTGCTGGCCTGGTTCGCCGATGGCGTCGCCGACCTGATCGCCGCGCTGGACCGCGATGCCGACCGGCCGGCCTGGAGCTTCTCGCGCGAGCCGGGGCACGACCGGCTGGCCTTCTGGCAGCGACGCCAGGCCCACGAGAACCTCATCCATCGCTGGGACGCCGAATCCGCGATCGGCCGGCCGGGCCCGCTCGATGCAACGCTCGCAGCCGACGGCATCGCCGAAGTACTCGAGGTCTTCGTCCCGCGGATGCGCGCGCGGGGCCTGCTCGGTCCGCTGCCCGACGCGGTCCGCCTCCGCGCGACCGACACCGCCGCCGAATGGGTGATCGGCGACGACCCGAACCACGTCGTCGCCACGATCAGCGGCCCCGCGGCCGACCTTTTGCTCCACCTCTGGAAGCGCACCGGCGACGCGGAACTGACCTGGTCAGGCGACGGCGACGCCGGCCGTGTGACCCTGGCCAACGCGGTTACCGCCTGAGCTTCGGGCCCGGCGATCCGCGCGAGCCGACCGCGGCATACGGAAGAATCGCGGTCATGACGACGAACGCACGCATCAAGGTCGCCGTGATCGGCGCAGCCGGCCGGATGGGCTCGACCGTATGCCGTGCCGCCACCGCCGCGCCCGACCTGGAGTTGGTGGGGACCTTCGACCTCGGCGACGACCTCGGCGATCTGGCCGGCGCCGACGCGGTCGTGGAGTTCTCGGTCCCCGGGGCCACGCTCGCCAACGTCCGTCACTGCATCGAACGCGGCATCCACGTCGTCGTCGGCACGACCGGATGGGACGCGGCGAAGCTCGCCGAACTCCGTGACGCGCTCACTGCTCATCCGGGGGTGGGTGTCCTGATCGCCCCGAACTTCGCGATCGGGGCGATCTTGATGATGCGCTTCGCCGAGCAGGCCGCCCGCTTTTACGAGTCGGTCGAGGTCATCGAGTTGCATCACCCGGGCAAGGTCGACGCGCCCTCGGGTACGGCGGCCCGCACCGCGTCGCTGATCGGGGCCGCACGCGAGGCAGCCGGCTTGGGGGCGGTGCCCGACGCGACCACCCTCGACCCGGAGGGTGCCCGTGGAGCCCGCGTGGACGGCATACCGGTGCACGCGGTGCGGTTGCGCGGCCTGGTTGCCCACCAGGAAGTGCTTTTCGGCACGGAGGGGGAGCAGTTGACGATCCGGCACGACTCCTTCGACCGCGTCTCGTTCATGCCGGGCGTGCTCGCCGGCATCCGTGGGGTCGCCGCCCACCCCGGCGTGACGGTCGGTCTCGAGCACTATCTCGGGCTGGATTGACCGATGCCCGCGTCGGAAGTCCCCTGGGCGCTGGTCGAAGTCGCCGCCGCCGCGCGCCGGGTGGTCGTGCTGACGGGGGCTGGTATGTCGGCCGAGAGCGGACAGCCGACCTTCCGGGACCCCCACACCGGCCTGTGGGAGCGTTTCTGTCCCGAGGACCTGGCGACCTTCGCGGCCTGGGAAGGTGATCCCACGCTCGTCTGGGCCTGGTATTTGTGGCGCTTCGAACGCACCGGGCTGGCCGACCCCAACGCCGGCCACCGGGCCATCGCCGACTGGGAGCATCTCGACCTCGCGACCGTCACCGTGGTCACTCAAAATGTCGATGACCTGCACGAGCGGGCAGGCAGCGGGCAGGTGCATCATCTGCACGGCTCGATCGGCGCTTTCCGATGCGGCGAGTGCGGGCATCCGTTCACGGACCCGATCGAGGTGCCGGAGGAGCCGGTCGAGCGACTGCCCCCACCCGCGTGCGCGAGGTGTTTTGGCCTGGTGCGTCCCGGGGTGGTGTGGTTCGGCGAGAGCCTGCCACCGGATGCGTGGTCCGCGGGGGTCGAGGCGTGCGACCAAGCCGATCTGGTCCTCGTGGTCGGGACTTCGGGGATGGTCTACCCGGCCGCCGGCCTCCCGGCCCTGGCCAGGTCGAATGGTGCGTTTGTCGCCGAGATCAATCCCCTCCCGACGGAGCTGTCGTCGATGGCAGACCTGTGCTGGCGGGAACCGGCGGCGGTGGCGCTGCCCGCCCTGCTGGCGGCCATGACCGCCCTCGACTGACGTTCGCCTTCCCCACCCCTCGTCGAGAGGCCGGTTCAGGGTCGTCGAGAGGCCGGTTCGCGGTGGGTCAGGACCAGCCGGCATACCGCAAAAGGGCGGCCACCGCCGCAGCGCCGAAGACGACGATCAGGAAGTTTGCGCGCAGGAGCAAGAGGACCGTGGCCGCGGCGACAGCGGCGAGCCGGGCGTCGAAGACGAGCCGGCCCTCGGTGCCGCCCAGGGTCTGGGTGACGATCAAGCCCGCGAGCAGGGCGGCCGGCAGCAGCCGGGTGATGCGCGAGATCCGCGGGCCTTCCAGCCAAGACGCCGGGACGATGAAGCCGGCGAGCTTGGTCAGATAGGCCAGGACGCAGGCCACGAGCACGGTGACCCACATCGTCATGGCAGCGGATCCGATCCGGGCAATCCGTCCGTGGACGGGTCTTCGTGCTTTCCGGGCCCGACCCAGCCGACGACGACCGCCGCGAGGGCGGCGAGGATCACCGGGATGCCGGCGGGGACCAGAGGCAGCGTGATGATGGCGATGAAGGCGGCCAGGACGGCGGTCGCGCGACCGCCCCCCGAGCGCCGCCGTGGCCAGAGCAGGGCGCAGAAAGCGGCAGCGGCGGCAGCGTCCAGTCCCCAGGTCTGCGGCTTGCCCAGGGCATTGCCCACGATGGCGCCCACGAGCGTCATCAGGTTCCAGCCGATGAAGACGGCGATGCCGGTGATCCAGAAGCCCAATCGCTGCGCGGGTGGCTCGTCCTGGGCGATGCCGACGGCGGTCGACTCATCGATGGTCAGGTGGGCAGCAACGAGTCGGCGCGGACCGCGAGCCGTCACGAAGCGGGCGACTTGGAGCCCGTAGAGCCCGTTCCGGATGCCAAGCAAGGTGGAGGTGGCAATCGCCGACGCCGCCGATCCGCCGGCGGCGATCACGCCGACCACCGCGAACTGCGAGCCGCCGGAGAACAGGAGCGCCGACAGGGCCTGGGTCTGCGGGATCGACAAGCCCGAGGCGACCGATAAGGCACCGAAGCTGACGCCGTACATCCCCGTGGCGATACCCACGGAGAGCGCCTGGCTGCGCACGGCCCGACGCCGCTCGTCGGTCAGCGGCAGGTCGGCAGCCGTCGTCAACTCGCCCCCTCCGCGTCCGTGATGCTCGCCTGCAACCGTATCTCTCGGATGGTCTGGCCGTCGGGCGAGACCACGCGATCCCGGAACGCGCCGTCTGGGCCCAACCCGGCCGCCAAAAGGAAGCGCCGCGTCTGCTCGGCGTCGGCGGGCAGCCAGGTCGTCACGACCTCGGCGCCGATTTCGCGCAACTCGTCCACAACGGCGTTGACCAGGCGAGAGCCGTGGCCCTGGTGCCGGGCCAGTGGGTGCACCGCGAGGACGGTGAGTTCGCCGGCCGCCTGGCCGGTGTCGGGATCCTGGCTCGGGCCGTATGCCGCGATGCCCACCACCTGCGCGCCGGCGAGCGCCACGAGGAGGCGGTGGATGCCTTCCGGCGGGGACTCCAGCGAGGCGCGCCAGGCCTTGGCGAACGCGTTGGGGTCGAAGGCGGCGCTGACCTCGGGGGGCACGCGATCGGCATACGTTTCGATCCAGACCTCAGCCTGGACGCGGCCGATAGCGGGTGCGTCGGTGACACGGGCCGGACGCACGCTTGCGTCCGCGTGGGGTGCGGTGTCGCTCATCAGTACCCCCGGAACTCGGGGGAGCGGCGCTCGCGGAAGGCGGCCCGTCCCTCATGGAGGTCCTCGCTGGCCCAGGCGCGGGCGAAGGCCGCGTCGTAGCGGGCCACCTCAAGGGGGCCGTCGCAATCGAACCCGAGCTTGGTGCCCGCCTGCGAGAGCGGGGCTAGCCCGGTGGCCGAGGCGGCGAGTTCCTGGGCTGCGGTCAGGTCTCCGCGGGCCTGGGCGAAGCCGAGGCGCCAGGCGTCGTCCGCCGTCAGGGTCGCGGCTGTCAGCGTCATGAGCCGGGCGGCGCCCTCGCCCCAGAAGCGACGTACGCGATCGAGGGTCCAATAGTCGACCATCAACCCGAGCTTGGCGACGGGCACGGCGAAGCGCGCGTCATCGGCGACGACTCGGATGTCGCAGGCGATCGCCAGTTGCATCCCCAAGCCCATGCACGATCCCTCGACGGCAGCGACCGTGACGATCGGGAGGCCGGCCAGCCGGTCCAGGACTCCCGCCAGGTGCTGGGTGAAGGCGACGTCCTCGAGCTCGGTCAGGTCCGCGCCCGCACAGAAGTGGCCGCCCGCGCCGGTGAGGACGAGCGCGCGGACCTCGCCGTCGAGGCCGCGCAGAGCCTCGTCAAGGTCCTCCAGCGCGGCGGCGTTGAGGGCATTGCGCCGCTCGGCGCGGTCGATGGTGATTGTCGCGACGCCGCCGGCGCGCGTGGCGTGCATGGGCATCCGAGCAGCCTAACCAGCGGTTGGCGCCGGCGAGGCCACGCGGTCATAGGTGACCACGGTGAACCCGTCGTATGCCGTTCGCTCCACCACCCGCCACTGCGTCGCGTCCCATTCGGGGAAGTAGGTGTCGCCGGGCAGGTCCAGGTCGACGTGCGTCAGGACCATGTGGTGGGCCCGGGGGAGTGCGAGGGTATAGATCTGGGCCCCACCGGCGATGTAGACAGCCCCCTCGCCGGGCCCGTCGGCGGCCAGGCGGACGGCCGCCTCGAAGTTCGGCGCGGTCTCGACGTCCGTAGCCCTCCAGTCGGGGGAGCGCGTCACCACGATCGTGCGACGGCCGGGCAGGGCCCGGCCGATCGAGTCGAAGGTCGCTCTGCCCATGATCAAGGTGCCGCCCATGGTCAGGCGCTTGAAGTGCCGGAAGTCCTCGGGCAGATGCCAGGGGATCCCCCCGTCGGCCCCGATCACCCGGTCGTGCGTGAGCGCCGCGACAAGCGTCAGTTCCGGGGGGCCTGCGGTGCCTAAAGATGTGTTGGTCATAGTTGATCCTCGGTAGCCAAAGGAGCTGGTCATCCCTTCCGCGTGTCAAGGCAGCCTTGCGGGGCAGTGGTGTTTCTGCGCTACGCTAGAGCCCCGAGCGGGAGGGCAACTCAATACACCTCACCGATCCGCCACCGGCTCGAGGTGAACGAGAGAGTTTTGATGCTCCCCCGGATATCGCAAGTATGAGAAGCGCAGTCCCGCCCGTCCCGGCGCACGCTGGCCCAGGGAGCCGCGTGGGCGGCCCCCGCCCTGGTTGCCGTCCAGGCCGCCCACGCGTAGGCGCTGTCCTGCGCGGCCAAGCCGTGGGACGCGGATCTCCAGTAAAACATGACGTGTACGTCGACCAACTGTCAGGTCGTGGTCCGTATCTGTGCGACCACCGTGTGCGGTAACGCCACCGGAAACGCTGTGCCTTCGGGCACGGCCATGGTCATCAGCCTCAAGAACAATGGCACGTCTAGCGACTCGATCCAGAAAGCGGCGGGAGCAGGCTACACCATCGGCTCCTCGACGGGTGGGGCGCCGGCTAATGGTGGCACGGCCACGCTGGCCGCTGGGGGGGACGTGACCTTTGATATCACCACGTCCGCAGCGATTCCGGCCGGGAGCTGCATCCAGTTTGCCTTCAACAACGTTGACCCGGGCAGGAGCATCACGCTCTCGGCCACTTCGGCTTCTGATGGCGACAACTCCAACAGCACCGGTTGCACGAGAACCCTTACCACGGCGACGACGCCCGGTAACAGCGCGCTCTGCTGACACCTTGTCGCTCTCGCAACTGCGGGCCCCTCCACCGGAGTGGCCCGCAGTGCGAATTTCTCGGGAGATCAGGTCGGCTTGCGCCCCGATCCGGTCCCACTTTGGGAACTTCAGCCCGTGCGTGTGACGCGAGTGAATGGTGAGGCGGTCGCGTAGCCTAGGGCCATGGCTACTCGCTCGACCCGCCCCGTGCCGTCCGGTGCGCGCCCGGCCGCCAAATCCGGCGGGTCCCGCGCCAGCGTCGGCGCGAAAAAGCCGCCGGCACGCGCGGCGGCGCGCAAGCCCGCCGGCCCGTCCGCGCTCGCGCAGGCCGCCCGCGGGATCGGACGTCTCCTCAGCGGGTCCGCCCGCCTCGTCGGCTCGGGGGTCAGGCGCGTCAGCGGCGTCGACCTCGAACCCGAGCACCGCCGCGATGGCATCGGCCTGCTGCTCATCGCGCTCGGCGTCATCGTTGCGGTCCGGGAATGGTGGGGACTCGATGGCGTCATCGGGGATGCTGTCCACGCCGTCGCCGCCGGCACCTTCGGCCTGGCCGCGCTTGCGCTGCCACTCGTCCTGCTCGGCATCGGGGTCCGGGTCATCCGCTCTCAGTCGAACCGGGCCGCCGACACCCGGCTGGCCGTGGGGCTCAGTTTCCTGACCGTCGCCACCTGCGGGCTCGTCCATATCGGCAAGGGCATCCCGGCTCCCCAAGGCGGGGCCGACGCGATGCGCGCGGCCGGCGGCATCATCGGCTTCCTCGCCTCGAGCCCCCTGACCAGCGGCATCGGCGTCTATGGCGCGACCATCATCTTGCTGCTCGCGGGCTTCTTCGCCCTGCTCGTGCTGACCGCCACCCCGGTGAACACCATTCCCACCCGCATCCGCCAGGTGCGCGATCTCGCGATCCGCCACCCGCACCCGGCCGACGCCTCGACTGCCAGCACCAGCGCCGGTGCCCCCGTGACCGCCGATGACGCCCCACCTGCGCGTCGCTCCCGACGGCGGCCGGCCGAGGGGAGCGGGGACGGCTACGAGGCCGACCCGGCATACGACCAGGCGGCGGAGGTCGCCACCGACCAACCGCGGCGGGGGCGGCGCACACGGGCCCTGCCCCAGGACGCCCCGATGCCGGACATCGCGGCCGAGGCGGACGCGCCGAGCGACCCCATTGCCTCCGCAGCGCCCGCCAAGCCGGATCTCGTGCCCACGGCCCCGGCGCCGTTGCCCGCCCGCGTCGAGCAACTCGCACTGGCCGGCGATGTCACCTATGCCCTGCCCGAGCCGACCATGCTGCGCGAAGGCTCGCCGGCCAAGGCCCGTTCGTCGGCCAACGACCAGGTCGTCGCCGCGCTGACCGGAGTCCTCGATGAGTTCGCCATCGACGCGCAGGTCACCGGCTTCACCCGCGGCCCGACGGTCACCCGCTATATCGTCGAGCTCGGCCCCGGCGTCAAGGTCGAGCGGGTCACCGCCCTCTCGCGCAATATCGCGTACGCCGTTGCCTCACCCGATGTCCGCATCCTCAGCCCGATCCCGGGCAAGTCCGCCATCGGCATCGAGATCCCCAACGCCGACAAGGAGATCGTCTCCCTCGGCGATGTGTTGCGCAGCTCGACCGCGCGCAACAACACTCACCCGATGGTCATGGGCGTAGGCAAGGACGTCGAAGGCGGCTTCGTCATCGCCAACCTCGCCAAGATGCCCCACCTGCTGGTCGCCGGAGCTACCGGCGCGGGCAAGTCCAGCTTCGTCAACTCGATGATCACGTCGGTGCTGATGCGCTCGACACCGGAGGAGGTCCGGATGGTGCTGGTCGACCCCAAGCGGGTCGAGCTGACGGCCTACGAGGGCATCCCGCACCTGATCACGCCGATCATCACCAACCCCAAGAAGGCCGCGGAAGCGCTCCAGTGGGTGGTGAAGGAGATGGACACCCGCTATGACGACCTGGCGTCCTTCGGGTTCAAGCACGTCGACGACTTCAACAAAGCGGTCCGGTCGGGCGCGACCAAGCCGCTGCCCGGCTCGGAGCGGGTGCTCACGCCCTACCCCTATCTGCTGGTGATCGTCGATGAGTTGGCCGACCTGATGATGGTCGCCCCGCGCGATGTCGAGGACTCGATCGTCCGCATCACCCAACTGGCCCGTGCAGCCGGCATTCACCTGGTGCTCGCGACCCAGCGGCCTTCGGTCGACGTCGTGACGGGCCTGATCAAGGCCAATGTGCCCTCGCGGATGGCGTTCGCGACCTCGTCACTGGCCGACAGCCGGGTCGTGCTCGACCAGCCGGGCGCCGAGAAGCTGCTGGGTCAGGGTGACGGACTCTTCCTGCCGATGGGCACCAGCAAGCCGATCCGCGTGCAGGGCTCCTGGGTCACCGAGTCCGAGATCCATGCGGTCGTCGAGCACGTCAAGGGTCAGCTGCAGCCGACCTATCGTGAGGACGTCACCGTTGCGGCGAGCAAGAAGCAGATCGACGAGGACATCGGTGACGACCTCGACCTATTGCTGCAGGCGGCTGAACTGATCGTCACCACTCAGTTCGGCTCGACCTCGATGCTCCAGCGCAAGCTGCGGGTGGGCTTCGCCAAGGCCGGCCGGCTGATGGACCTGCTCGAGTCTCGTGGCGTGGTCGGGCCGTCCGAAGGCTCTAAGGCCCGCGATGTGCTGGTGCGACCGGACGACCTGGCCGCGACCTTGGCGATGATGCGCGGCGAGGACCCACCGGCGCCCGCCGGTGACACATATGACAGTGACGACTATGCCGACGAGGACAGCGAGTCCGAGGACGCCTGGCAGTTGACTGATCGCTGAGGTGGCGGCAGCATCCTCTTAGCGAGGTCACCGCACGCGTTGGCCGTCAGCGCTTGACGGCCACCAGCAGGCCGTCGCCGACAGGCAGCAGTGTGGTGATCAGCCGCTCGTCGTCGCGCAGAGCCTTGCCCAGGTCGCGCAGCACCGTGGTGTCGGCATCCCGGGCAGCTGGATCGGCCACCTTGTCGTGCCAGAGCATATTGTCCAGCGCCAGCACCCCGCCGGAGCGCAGCAGGCGGATGGCGTGCTCGGCATACGCGGCGTAGTTGGGCTTGTCCGCGTCGATGAAGACCAGGTCGTAGGCGCCGTCGGTCATGCGGGGCAGCACATCGAGCGCCGCGCCGGTGATCACCCGGGTCCGCTGGTGCGCGATGCCGGCGGCGGCATAGGCCTGCTTGGCCGCGCGCGAATGCTCGGCCGCAACATCGATCGTGGTCAGGATGCCGTCACTGGGCATGCCCTGGAGCAACCACAGCCCGGAGGTGCCCGCACCGGTCCCGATCTCGATCACCGACCGCGCGCCACCGACCGCCGTCAACATGCGCAGGGCCGCGCCGCCACCGCTGCCGACCGGCGTGGCGCCGAGCTCGGTGCCCTCGCGGCGAGCCGCTTCCGCCGGGTCCGCCTCGGTGACGAAATCCTCGGCATACGTCCAACTCGCCAGCTTGGGTGCGCTCATGAGGTCCAAGCGTAGTTGCCGCCAACCGATCGGCGGCAAACAGCGAAATCTCAGGAAAAGTCCAGCTTCCTGGGGAACCATCGAGGCAGTTCAGACGTATCAGCAAGTGATCCAGGGGGACGCGCGCATGCGCGCAAGAAGGAAATGAGCCGATGACCGACACCACGATCCTGGCGAGCCCGACCGACGAGGCCGTATGGACGCCCCCCACTTGGGAGGAGATCGTCCAGGAGCACTCGGCGCGCGTCTACCGCCTCGCCTACCGCCTCACCGGCAATGTGCATGACGCCGAGGACCTCACCCATGACGTCTTCATCCGGGTATTCCGCTCGCTCGGGTCGTATACGCCCGGCAACTTCGAGGGCTGGCTGCACCGGATCACCACCAATGTCTTCCTCGACAAGATGCGCCGCAAGCAGCGCATCCGCTTCGACGCCCTTTCCGACGAGTCCTCGGCCCGCCTGCCCAGCCGCGAGCCCGCACCCGACCAGGTGTATGCCGATCGGCATTTCGACGACGACGTCCAGCGTGCGCTGGACGCCCTGCCGCCGGACTTCCGCGCCGCCGTCGTCCTCTGCGATATCGAAGGCCTCTCCTATGAGGAGATCTCGACGACGCTGGGGATCAAGCTCGGCACCGTGCGCTCGCGCATCCACCGGGGTCGCTCGCTGCTGCGCGAGGCCCTCGCCCACCGGGCGCCGGAGCGACGGGCGGCCATCACGCCGGCCGACTCCACGGTCCGCGGCCTCGGGGGTGCGCGCCTGCAGCCGGCAGGTGCGTCGTGAGCCAGCGCTGTCTCGGACACAACGTCTCCGCCTTCGTCGCCGGAGAGCTCGATCCTGCCGGGCACCTGAACGCCGAGCGGCACCTGGTCGCCTGCCAACTGTGCCGGGCCGAGGTCGAACTCGAGCGCCGGGTGCGCGACACCCTGCGCGCCGCGCCGGTGATGCCCGCCGCGCTGCTGGCCACCTTGATGTCGGTGTCCCAGGAGATCTCGGTCCAGCCGGCAGCTCACTCCATCGGACGTCCGGCGGCGATGCCCGTCGGAACCCGCGTGCCCGCGGTGCCGATGGCCCCGACGGTGGGCCTGGGTGCGGCAGCGCCGGCGGCCTGGCTGGTCCGTCCGGTTCCCGAGCGGGCAACGGGCCCGTTGCGTGTCCTGGGACCGCAGGCTCCGGCCCAACACCGCTCCGCCCTGCGTGCGACGGCCTTCGCGACCGCGGCTGCCGGGGCGTCGATCGTGGCGCTGTGGGCGTTCTCGGTCGGTCCCGGTGGGACCGGCACTCGCTCCGGTCCGGCAGCAGCCGTTCCCGGCCCCGGCGGGCCGACGCTGGCCAAGGTCGATCTCTCCACGGTCTCGCGAACGACGACGATCATGATCCGTTCGGGTGCACCGGCCGCCTCCGGCGAGGCAGAATCGACCCCATGACGACACGCTCGACCCCGGCCGGTCCCGCCGGGGCCGCGGCCGGAGCCTCCTGGGATGCCTGGAACTGGCAGCCGGTCGAGCCTGCCGGCCAGCCCGAGAGCGTGCGGCCCGTGACCGCGCACGGCACACCGAGCGAGAACCACGATCATCCCGCGCGTCTAGCCGGGCATCGACCGGCGCACCCGAGTGCGCCGACCGGTGCCATTGCCGTTCCGGCCGACCCGACCGGCCGTGGACGGGCACACCCGAGCCCATCGACCCCGCCGCCACCTGCCGAGGCATCCGGTGCAGGCGTCTGCGCGCCGAACCCGTCGGCCCTGGGCGGCCCTGCCGCGCCAGCCCCGGGCGATGTCGCGCCGCCGATTCATTGGCTGGGCTCGCAGCCGACCGGTGCCATGTCGAGCCCATTGCAGGCAGGAGCGTCCAGTCGATCGCCCGCACGCCTGACCACGCTCGGGACGGCCGGCCCGGCAGCGCAGCCGGCCGTCGCTGCGCCGCCACCTCCGGGCTCCGTGGGCCGGCCGATCGGGGGCGAGCCGCGGGGGCGCCAGGCCCAGGGCGACCAGGCCCAGGGCGGCCAAGCTCAAGGGGCCAAGGCCCATGGCGGCCAGCCTCAGTGGGGCCAACACGGCAGCGAGGGCCTCGGGGAGCCCGTGGCCGGCACCGCCCCGATCCCGACGGCGTGGGGGCCGCCCATTGCGCCACCGTGGACCTCTACCTCACGTTCATCATCGACTGGGGCGCCGGCTCCTGTTGCGAGCGTCCACGGTGTCTCGGCAGCGGACCTCCCGGCACCGGCTGCGGGGGGTGACCTCACGGCATACGTGCCCGGTCGGGGCAAGGGGCCGAGTTGGCCCGCCCTGATGGGGGTCGCCGCGGTCACCGGCGTGGTCGCCGCGCTGGCCGGCGGCGCGCTCGGCGTCGGCCTGACCCGCACCGAACTCGGCGGCTCGGCCGCCGGCTATGCCAGCCTGGCCGCGGGTGCCCTTCCGAGCGTCGTCACCATCCGTGCCTCGACGGGCACCTCCGGAGCCACCGGATCGGGGTTCGTCTACGACCGGGCCGGCCACATCATCACCAACAACCACGTCGTCGCGGGCGTCGGTGACAACATCACCGTGCTCCTTGCGGACGGCCGCAAGCTGTCGGCGACTGTCGTGGGCACCGATCCCAACTACGACGTCGCGGTCCTGGCTACGGGCGAAGAGTCGCTGACGCCGCTGCCGATGGGCGACTCCGCCAACGTGCGGGTCGGCGAAGAGGTGCTGGCCATGGGGGCCCCGCTCGGTCTGACCAGCACCGTCACCGCGGGGATCGTCTCGGCGGTGAACCGGCCGGTGGTTGCCGGCGATTCGAGCAGCCGGTCCTATATCAACGCTATCCAGACCGACGCGGCCATCAACCCGGGCAACAGTGGTGGCCCCCTGATCAACCGGGCCGGCAAGGTGATCGGCGTGAACTCCGCGATCGCCACCCCGCCGGGGGCTAGTCAAGGCAGCGCGGGAAATATCGGCCTGGGCTTCGCCATCCCCAGCGATCAGGTCGTCAAGACAGCCGACCAGCTGATCAGGACCGGGACCTCGGAGCACCCGATCATCGGCGTGATGCTCGACCCCGATTACGCCGGTCCGGGTGCGAAGGTCAGGGCCACCGCCGTCAACGGTGCCCAGCCGGTCACCAGCAACGGCCCAGCGGCCAAGGCAGGCATCAAGCCCGGTGATCTGATCGTCCGTTTCGACGGCCAGGAGGTGGCGGACTCCGACGATCTGATCGTGGCCATCCGCGCCAAGAATGTCGGCGACTCGGTGCCGGTGACGGTGCGCCGCGGCGAGCAGACGGTCAATGTCACAATGACGCTTGAGGCCGCGAAGAAGTAGTCGCGAGAAGGACGAGGATCACCACACATGCCCATGGGCTGGGACGAACTCTTCGTCATCATCATCCTCGCGGTCATCATCATCGGCCCGCAGCGGATGCCGGAGTATGCCGCGAAGCTGGCCCGCGGCATCCGTTCGATGCGGGTGATGGCGGACTCCGCCAAGTCGCAACTGCGCGAGCAGATGGGTCCGGAGTTCGACGACATCAACTGGCGCCAGTACGACCCGCGCAGTTATGACCCTCGCAAGATCGTCCGGGACGCTTTGCGGGAGCCGCTCGAGGCAGCGTGGAACCCGGTGCACGACGAGTTGTCGAGCGTCCGCGAGTCCGCCGGCCAGATCGGCACGGGCGAGGTCCTGTCCGGTGAACTCGCCCCGGCGGCGGACGTCCGCCGCCCCACGCCCTTCGACGCGGACGCCACCTAAAAGTCACCCCACGAAGTTCTTCGCTCCTTCGGCCCACGCAGAGCGTGGGACCCAGCTCTGATACCTCGCGCGACAACCAGGCACGGACGGCACAACGCTGGCATTCTCGGCGTTCGGCGGCCGAGCGCGCAGATTTCGCCCCTACTCGTCGGAGTCGTTAGCGGGCGGTGGGGGACAGGCCGAGGGAGCGGCCGGCCAGTCCGCGCGAGCGCGTGCCGAGTCCCTTGGCGATCGCGCGCAGGGCAGTGGCCGCGGGCGAAGTGGGGTTGCCCAGCACCACCGGGGTGCCCTCGTCGGCGCCCACCCGAAGCGTCGTATCCAGGGGGATCTGACCGAGCAGGGGCACATCGGCGCCGGTCAACCGGGTCAACGACTGGGACACCGCGGCCCCACCGCCGGACCCGAAGATCTCCTGCCGGCTGCCGTCGGGCAACTCCAGCCACGACATATTCTCGACCACCCCGACGATCCGTTGGCGGGTCTGCACGGCGATCGACCCGGCCCGCTCGGCGACCTCCGCTGCCGCGGTCTGGGGCGTCGTGACGACGAGGATTTCGGCGTTCGGGATCAGTTGGGCGACCGAGATCGCGACATCCCCGGTGCCCGGCGGCAAGTCGAGCAGCAGGATGTCCAGATCGCCCCAGAAGACGTCGGCGAGGAATTGGTTGAGCGCCCGGTGCAGCATCGGTCCGCGCCACACGACCGGCTGGTTGCCCGGCACGAACATCCCGATCGAGATCACCTTCACCTCGTGGGCGATCGGCGGCAGGATCATGTCGTCGACCTGGGTCGGCGTCCCCGTGACCCCGAGCATGCGAGGGATGGAGAAGCCGTAGATGTCGGCGTCGACCACGCCGACCTTCAGACCCTGCTGAGCGAGCGCGGCCGCCAGATTTGCCGTCACGGAGGACTTGCCGACGCCGCCCTTGCCGGAAGCAATGGCATACACGCGGGTCAGGGTGCCGGGCTTGGCGAAGGGGATCTCCTTCTCGGGGGCACCGCCGCGCAGGGTCGAGCGCAAGGTTGCGCGCTGTTCGTCCGACATCACGCCGAGGTCGACACGCACGCTGCTCACCCCGGGCACCTTCATCAGCGCGGCGGTCGAATCTTTGGTCAGGGTGTCCTTGAGCGGGCAGGCCGCGACGGTCAGCAGGATGCGCAGAAAAACCGCGCCGTCGTCATCGATGCGGACCTCCTCGACCATCCCGAGATCGGTGATCGGCTTGCGGATCTCCGGATCATCGACGGTGGCCAGGGCGGCATGCAGGGCGGCAAGGCTGGGCTGTTCGGGCACCCGGCCAGACTACGTGTCAGCCGGCATCGGGCTTGCATTCGCTGCGCCGCCTCCGGGCGCGATCTGTCCCACACATCGCCTCGGCCGTCCTGGGCCGACGGGCTTACCGTATGCCGTGCGGCTACACCGCTTGTCGTCACACCTCGAGCGGGCGGCAGGCCGAGTTGCCGGGCTTGTCGTGTGCCCCGCGCGGCTATGGGGCGCCTGGCGCCTGACCGTGCGGGCCAGCGCCGCGCGCGGCATCGCTCTGGAGTGCCGCGGTCTGCGCGCGGAGCCGCTCGGCGCGGGCCTTCGCCTTCGCCTTGGCCTTCGCGCGCTCCTTGCGCTTGGCCTTGCGCTCGGCGCGCTTCTTGACCGAGTCCTCGCGGCCTTCCAGCTCTTCCAGCAACATCCGCAGCTCACTTCGGACGAAGTCACGAGTTGCGCTGTCCCGCAAGGCAATCCGCAGTGCCGCAACCTCGCGGGTGAGAAATTCGGTGTCGGCGAGATTGCGCTCGTCGCGGGCTCGGTCCTGTTCCAGGGCCACCCGGTCCCGGTCCGCCTGGCGATTCTGGGCGAGCAGGATCAGGGGCGCGGCATACGACGCCTGCAGGCTGAGCATCAAGGTCAAGAAGATGAAGGGGTATTTGTCGAACTGCCAGGGCTTGGTGGTGAAAGCGAGATTCCAGCCCACCCACACCACGACGAAGATCGACATGCCGATCAGGAAGTAGGAGGTCCCCATGAAGCGGGCGAACTTCTCGGCGAAAGCCCCGAAGAACTCCTCATTGGCGAAGGACGGCGCGCTCCAGCGGCGGCCCTGCTCTTGCGGCTGATCGAGCCGGATCCGGCGCTCAGCCATGAGTCACCCCGTGCCGCTCCTCGCGCCAGTCGTCGGGAAGGATGTGATCGAGCACGTCGTCGACGGTGACCGCGCCCAGCAGGTGGCCCGCCTCGTCGACGACGGGCAGGCTGACCATGTTGTAGATCGCCAGTTGACGCGTGACCCCGGCCAGCGGGTCGTTCGGCGAGAGCGGTTCGAGGTCTTTGTCGATGATCGAGCCGATGCTCGCGTGCGGGGGCTCGCGCAGGAGCCGCTGGATGTGCACCATGCCGAGGTACTTGCCGGTCGGGGTCTCGAGCGGCGCCCGGCAGACGAAGACCACGGTGGCGACCGCCGTCGGCAACTCCTCCTGGCGGACCAGGGCGAGCGCCTCGGCGATGCTCGCCTCCGGCCCGAGGATGATCGGGTCGGTGGTCATCAGGCCACCGGCGGTGTTCTCGTCATAGGCGAGCAACCGCCGCAGATCGGCGGCCTCGTCCGGCTCCATCAACTGCAGCAACTGCTCCTGCTGCTCCTCGGGGAGTTCGGCGAGCAGGTCGGCGGCGTCGTCGGGCTCCATCGCCTCGAGGATGTCGGCCGCGCGGTCGGTCTCCAGGCTGGCGAGGATCTGGATCTGGTCGTCCTCGGGCAACTCCTCGATGACGTCGGCCAGCCGCTCGTCATCGAGGGCGGCGGCGACCTCGGCCCGGCGCTTGGGCGATAGGTCGTGGATGACCTCGGCCAGATCCGCGGGCTTGAGATCCTCGTAGGTCTCCAGAAGCAGCGCTGCCGACTGCTCTCCGCCGGCCATATGCAGGCCGGTGACGTCCTCGACGGAGGCGACAAAGGTCGTGCTCCGGCGCCGGCCCAGGCGGGCCAGCCCAGCCTGCGGCCGGCCCTCGCGGCAGAAGACCTTGGTGATCGACCAGTCGCGGGTGCGATCTCGCTCGATGCCGATGTCCTCGACGGTCGCCTCGACCACGCCGGACGGGGTGCGCACCTGGATGAGTCGCTCGAAGAGCTCGGCGAGCACGAGCGTCTCGTTCTGGCGCTGCTCGAAACGGCGCATGTTCACCAGCCCGGTGGTGATCACCTGCCCGCCCTCGACGGAGGTCACCCGGGTCATCGGGAGAAAGACGCGCCGCTTGCGAGCCACTTCGACGACCAGGCCGATCACCCGGGGCCGGCGATTCTGAGAGAAGGTGACGACCACATCGCGCACCGTGCCCACTCGGTCGCCCAGCGGGTCGAAGACCGCGAGCCCCGCCAGGCGGGCGACGAAGACGCGGGAAGGGGCACTCACGCGTCCAGGCTACCCACCAGGCATACGGCAATGCCGCAGGCAAGGGTGAGCGCCGCGCGCTGACGCGGCACGCGCGTCAGCGGCCGCCGAGGTGACGAGGTCGCAGCCCGGAGGTCGTCGCGCGGCCGGGAGCGAATCGGGTGGCTCCCGACGTGGCGGGATAGGCGCCGGGGCGGTCGGTCGGGGCGCCATACGGGTGCAGGACATAGATGGTGCCCTCGGTGCGCCAGCGCTCGATCTGGTCGTCGGTGGCGTTGAGGCGTTCAGCGGCGAGCGCCGCAGCGGCCGTCTCCCACATCGGCTCGGACGGGTCGAGGATGAGCGTCACGCATGAGATCGTGAGCAGCCGGGAGCCGGTGTCCTTGCTCCGGATGACGACATCCACCGACTCCGGGAGGGGAGCGATGGTCTGCTCGCCCGGGCCGGTGACGACCAGGATGGCGTCGCGGTCATAGGCGTGCCAGACCAGTTGGGTGCGATCCGGGGTGCGCAACCAGATCACGTCGCTCTTGGCCAAGCCGTCGGCGAGCAGCTTGCTCAGATTGAGTGGGGGTGGCTCGGTCGCGGCGGGCGCCGATGGCGCTGCGGATGCGGGCTCGGTCACATCGCCACTGTCCCATATGGGTTCTCGTGGGGCGCGCTGCTAGCGTCCAAAACATGCGCAGCGCCAAGGACTTCTTCGCCCCGCTCGCGGTCGGGGCCCCCCTGCCCGTCCGCGAGGTTCCCGCCCGGCCCAGCCGGATGATCCACTTCTTCGATCCGAGCAACGAGAAGATGGCGGCCAAGATCCCGGCCCTGGTGGGGACGGTCGATGTCCTCCTCGGCAATCTCGAGGACGCCGTCAAGGCGGACAACAAGGAGGCGGCGAGGGCGGGTCTGGTGGCGATCGCCAAGGCCACCGACTTTGGCGATGCGACGCAGTTGTGGACCCGCGTCAACAGCCTGGACAGCCCCTGGGTGCTCGACGATGTCGTCACGCTCGTGACCGAGATCGGCGACAAGCTCGACGTCATCATGGTCCCAAAGGTCCAGGGCCCCGAGGACATCCACTATGTCGACCGACTGCTCGCGCAGCTCGAGGCGCGCGCCGGGTTGACCCGGCCGATCCTCGTGCACGCCATCCTCGAGACCGCGCGCGGCGTGGCGAATGTCGAGCAGATCGCCGCCGCCTCGCCGCGTATGCAGGGCATCTCGCTCGGGCCGGCCGACCTCGCCGCGGACCGGCGGATGAAGACGACGCGCGTGGGTGGCGGACATCCCGGCTATCTCGTGCGACAGGACCCGCCGGTCGGCGTCGAGGATGCCATCAACGCCGATCGTGTTGTCTACCAACAGGATCTGTGGCACTACACCATTGCCCGTATGGTCGATGCCTGCGCCTTGAACGGCATCTTCCCCTACTACGGACCCTTCGGTGACATCAAGGATGTCGTCGCCTGCGAGGACCAGTTCCGCAATGCCTTCCTGCTGGGGTGCGTCGGTGCGTGGTCGCTGCACCCGGTCCAGATCGCCATTGCCAAGAAGGTGTTCTCGCCGAGCGCCGCGGATGTCGCCCACGCTCGCCGCGTCAAGGCGGCGATGGGCGACGGCACGGGGGCGGTGATGCTCGACGGCAAGATGGAGGATGACGCGTCGCTCAAGCAGTGCCTGGTGATCCTCGCGCTGGCGGAGCAGTTGTCGGCCGGCGATCCCGAGTTGGCGGCGCTCTACGCGCCGGCTGTGCAGGGGGAGGCGCAATGAGCTCTCCGGCCTACCGTCCGCGGCGTTCCGTCCTCTACATGCCCAGCTCGAACGAGCGGGCTTTGGCGAAGGCCAAGACCCTGCCCGTCGATGCGTTGATCCTCGACCTGGAGGACGCCGTCGGCCCGGACCACAAGGAGGTGGCGCGCGAGAATGCTTGTGCCGCAGCGAAGTCCGGTGACTATGGGGGCCGGGAGATCACCATACGGGTCAATGGCATCGGCACGGCGTGGCACGAGGCGGACCTGAAGGCGGCGTGCCACGCGGGTCCGGACGCCATCGTCGTGCCCAAGGTGAACACCGCCAAGGAGGTCGCATCGCTCGTCACGGCGATGAAGCATTTCCGGGCGCCGAAGCGCACCAAGCTCTGGGCGATGATCGAGACGCCCGAGGCGATCGTCAACGTGCGGAAGATCGCCCGCGCGTCCGATCGGCTGACGTGCTTCGTCATGGGGACCAATGACCTGGTCAAGGAGCTGCAGGCCCAGATTGTGCCGGGGCGCGCGCCGCTCCTGATGTCGCTGTCGATGGCGCTCCTCTCTGCCCGGCGCGCCGGAATCGCCTGTCTCGACGGGGTTTTCAACGACGTCGGTGATGCCGAGGGCTTCGCCGCCGAGTGCCTGCAAGGTCGGCACATGGGCTTCGACGGCAAGACCTTGATCCACCCCGGCCAGGTCGAGGTGTGCAACGCCACCTTTGCGCCGAGTGCGGCAGAGGTGGCCGACGCGCAGGGGATCATCGAGGCCTGGACCGCCGGCGCAGGCACCGGAGTCGTCACCTACCACGGCAAAATGATCGAGAACCTCCACGTCGACATCGCCCGCCGCGTCCTGGCCACGCACGAGGCGATCACCGCGGCCGGCTAGGTCCGCCGGCGCCGGCCGCGGGCGATGACCGGGCCCGCGCATCCGTGCCGAGGATCAGGACTTGTGCCGCCGGGCCTCGGTGGCTAAGTTTGTAGCAATACAAACTGAGACAAAGGGGTCAGGCCATGGCCGTGCACATGTTCGCCGGGGCCGTCGAGGTGCACTTCGGTGAGGTCACCGGGCGGCTGGTAATCCTGCTCTTCTTCGGTGTTGCGCTCATCGGCGTTAGCTGGGCCGTCCGCGTCCAACTCGTCGCCAAGGAACGACGGCGCCTGCTGCGGATGGCCGCCCTTCCGGACGCCGGTGCGGACGAGGCACTGCTGATGCGCCGTCTCGGTCAGCGACAGGGCGGCCGGGTCATCGGCATTGCTGTGGTGTATCTGGTGCTCGGCGCCCTCCTGGCCTGGTCGGGAGAGGGGCTGCCCTGGCTGGCCCTGTGTATCCCCTTCGGGGCGGCACTCGGGACGGGCATCGGGCAGTTGCAGCCGATCGGTGCCGTCGGCCGGGCTCGGGTTGCCCAGCTGCGCCGTCGGGAGCTGGCGGACTATGTGCTGCCGCTGGAGCGCCGATTGCTCGCTGCCGCACTTCTCTGCCCCGCGGTCGCCGTCATTCTCCTGGTCGCGGCTCTGCGAGCCGGGTCGCCGAGGCGATCGAGCGCGTGGATCGGATTCGCTCTGATCGGGTGCGTCGCCCTGGCTGCGAGCGTGATCCACGCGGCATTAGGCCGAGTCCTCGATGGCGCTGTCGAGATGAGTAGCGCGGCAGGCCTGGCGTGGGAGGAGATTGTCCGCGCCCAGACGCTGCGGGACCTCGTCGGCTCCGGGGGCATGCTCGCCGCGGCCGGATCCGCGGCAGTCGTGTGGTGGGCAAGTGCCCAGCCGGGGTGGCCCGCGTGGCTTGGCACCGCGGCATACGTCCTGGCGGTGGCTGCGTTCCTCGTTCTCGGCGTGCTATGGGTGCTGGCTCTGCGCGACGACAACCACTTCAGGTGGGCGCGCGCGCACGCGTTGGCCGGTGTCACGACGTGATGCTCTCAGTGGCGCCGGAGTCGGCTACTCCGGCCTACGAGCAGATCGTCACCCAGGTCATCGGCGCGATCCGTGAGGGCGCGCTGGCCGCCGGGGCTCGGCTGCCAACGGTGCGTCAACTCGCCGGCGACCTGGGGTTGGCGACCAACACCGTCGCTCGCGCGTACCGCGAACTGGAGGCGCGCGGGTTCGTGGTGACCAACGGCCGCAAGGGGACGGTTGTCTCGGCCCCGCCCGCGGAGCCGTTGACCGACGAGATCGACGCCGCGGCAACGCTTTTCGTCAAGTCTGCCCAACGCTCGGGGCTGGATCTCGCCGCCGCCCTCGGGGTCATCCGCTCGGCCTGGTGAGAGAGCCCCTGCTGCCCGGCCGGACCGACGGGGTCATCCAAATGGTGGACAGACACCGAGCGAGCCGTTCAGTAGCATCGGCGCCGGTCGGTGAACTCGCTTGGGGGAGATGCAAATGACTCGACGTGCCAATCTCGTCGCTGGTGCGCTCATTGTTTGTTCGGCGTTCGGAGGGACCTCGTCATCCCAGGCGGTCCTCGGCTTCGAGGCCCAGGCGTCACCGCTGCATACGCTCAGCGTCAGCGGAAGCGGGCTGGGCATGTACCCCGAGTTCGCGCCGGGAGTCGACCGGTACGGACTGACGACGACCACCGCCTCGGACGGAACGGTCACCGTGTCCGCGACGACCGACGACCCGGCGGGTCGCGTGTGGGTCAACGGCAGGCCGGCCGCCGGGGGCACAGCTACCCTGACCGGTCTCGTGGCCGGCGACGAGATCAGTGTGATGATCGAGGACTCCGCTGGGCTGGAACGGCATTCCCTCTACTACCTGCCCGCCGAGTTTCCCGCCTTCGACGCAGTCGTCAATTCTTCGGCGGTCGCGCCGGGCAAGGTTTTCATCGCCCCGACGAAGTGGTTTGCCGGCGACAAGTACTTCCTCGCGATCGTCGACCGGCTCGGAGTGCCGGCCTGGGCGAGCGGCTATCCCACCGGGACCAACGACTTCCGCCGTCAACCCAACGGCAACTACACCGTCGCCCAGCCCACGACGACCCCGGGGCGCAGCGGAAACCACATCGTGGAGTTCGACCAGAGCTTCCGCCAGGTGGCCACGCACGAGACCGTCGGGCTCGTCGACACGGACTTGCACGACTCGATCCTCCTGCCCGACGGCCACACCGTCCTGCTGGCCTACGAGCCCAACGCCGCCACCGGCAAGACCGACTCCGTCATCCAGGAGCAAGATGGCGACGGCAGGGTTGTCTTCGAATGGACGAGCAGCTCGCTGGCGGCGCAGACCGTCCGGCTCAACACCTATGCGGACTACGCCCATGTCAACTCGGTCGTCGTCTCCCACGACGGGCGCGACTTCATCGCCAGTTTCCGCCACCTCAGCTCGGTGTTGCGCATCGCGCGCGTGGCCCACGACGGATTCCAGCCCGGCGACATCGTCTGGAAGCTCGGTGGGCGCGAAAGCGACTTCACCTTTGTCGACGACCCCTACCCCGGTGGTCCGTGCGCACAGCACACGGCCAGCGAGCTGCCGAACGGCCACATTCTGCTCTACGACAACGGATCCGACGCCTTCTCCACACCGATGTGCATCAACCCGGCGGACCCTTCGGGCCCACCCATCACCCGTCCCAGTACGCGGGTGAGTGAGTATGCCCTGGACCCGGTGGCGCGCACGGCCACTCTGGTCTGGTCCTACGATCCCGCACGCTACGGCTGGTTCGCCGGGTCCGCGCAGCGACTGCCGAATGGCAACACGGTGCTCGGTTGGGCGACGGGGGCGCAAGCGATCGCCGACGAGGTCTCGCCGACAGGTCAGGTGGTCTGGCGCCTGACTGACCGAAACGCCACATCACCGAACTACACCTATCGGGCGATGGTCTTCGACGCGCCGGACGTCATCGCGCCCGAGGTCACCGTCGCATCGCCGGCGCCCGGCGTGGCGGTTCCTTTCCTATCCTCGGCCACCCTCGACTTCAGCTGCACCGACAAGGGCGGCTCCTCTCTGGGGACCTGTGGTGCAGAAGGGCAGTGGGGCAGGCTGTTGGACACGGCGTGGCCCGGGCTGCGCTCCGTCGCCATCCCGGCTACCGACGGCGCCGGCAATATCACGACCACGACAGTGACGTATGCCGTTTCCCCACCCGCGCACCTGGCCGACCTCGCGATCCGGCCCAGTTCGACCGGGGTGTTCACCGGGGCCGGAACCGCGCAGCCGCCACAGGCGATCACCCAGCGGCTGGCGAAGGTCGGGGCGAGCGCCACGGCATACGTTCGCGTCTACAACCGTGGCGCGACAAGGGAGCCGCTGATGGTCAAGGGGACCAAGGGGACCGCGGCCGTGCGCGTTCGCTACTTCGCCGGGACCACCGACATCACGAGCGCGGTCGTCTCGGGGGCCTACAAGACAAGATCGTTGGCGACGGATGGGTCGGCCCTGCTGCGCATCGTCGCGTCGCGGCTGGCCCCGGCGGTCAGGGGGTCGGCTCTGGTCGTGTCCGTCACCGGAACGGCCGGCGGTGCGGCCGACACGGTCAGCGACAAGGTCACCATCGGCTGAATCAGGTGAGCGCGGCGAGCCAGTCGAGTTGCGCGCTCGCGTGCGAGCGCCAGTAGTCGAGCCTGTGGGCGCCCTTGTCGAAGGTGGCCTTGGCGGTGGGCAGTTTGGCGGCGAAGGCCCGATTGGCGGCGATGAACGGATCGCTCGTGCCGCAGTCGAGGCGCACGGGCATACGGGAAAGCACGTCGGTGCGAGCGAAGACGTCGTGGGCGAGGAAGTCCTCGCGATCGTCGAATGCAGCCTGGGCGCTCGTCCCCGGGTCGATCCACAGCGCCGCGCTCTCGGCGACCACGCCGAAAACGCGGTCGGGGCCGAGGTCGGAGCCGAGCAGGAGGCTGCCGTAGCCGCCCATCGACAGGCCGAGGAAGGCCACCTTCGTCTTGGGATCGACCCCGGTGGTGCGTTGCGCGAGCGGGATGAAGTCGTGGATCACCAGTGCGCCGGTATCCATGCCGGCCCGGCGCTTGTGCCAGTAAGCCTTCCCGCCGCTGACCGCCGCGATCGCCAGCCCGGTCCGCTCGACGTGGTCGGCGAGCCCGAGCCCGTCCATCATTGTCGGGCCGTCCATGCCAAAGCCGTGCAGCGCGACAACGAGCGCTTTCGGTGTCGCCGACGGTCGCGCGATGCGCCAGGAGGCCTTGACCCCGGGCCAGTAGGCCGAGGTCAGCTCGCCGTCGGTGGTTGCCGGCGGGCTCGTGTGCGTGGTGGTCGTGCCGCGGCAGCCGGTCAGGGCGGCGGCGCCCGTCAAGCCAGCGAGGATGGTCCGGCGGTTTGGCGTGTGCCGGGTCGGGCGCTCTGGTCTGGGCACCGGCCGAGCGTATCCCGGGCCCATCGGAGTGGCGCGTCCCTCAGGTCGCGGCCCTCAAGGCCGTGCCCACCGCAGCGCCCTGGGCGCAGCCGGCCGTGGCCCGGAGGCCTCACCAGCGAGAGGTCGCGGCGGCCACGGCATCCCCGAAGACGTGCTCGAGGTCGAGGTCGGCGCCCTTGCGCGTGAACCAGCCGAAGAGGTTCTCCACGTCTCGCCGTAGGTAGTCGAAACCCTGCGGATTGGCGATGATGTCGACGATCTGCGGCCAGTCGATGACGACCAGCCGCCCGTCGTGGAGCAGGACGTTGTAGGCCGACAGATCGCCGTGCGCGTAGCCCATCGCGGCCAGCGCGACGACGATGTCACGGGCCTGTTCGGCGAGATCCGCGACCTCGCCCGGCCGGGGACGGGTCGAGGCCAGGCGGGGAGCGGCGACGCCATCGGTGCCGATGAACTCCATGAGCATCTCGCCGCTGGTCAGTTGCACGGGATACGGGACGGGCAGGCCGTGCGACCAGAGCATGGCCAGGGCCTGGAACTCGGCACCCGCCCACTGCCGGGCAATCACAACGCGCCCGTAGCGGGTCCGCCCCACCAGGGCGCGCATCTCGCGGCTCTCGGCGACCCGCCGGCCTTCGAGATAGCCGGCGTCGCGGTGGAAGAGCCGGTGGTGAGAGGTGCGAAAGCGTTTGGCGGCCAAGAGGTTTTCTCGCGTGGCGACTGGGGCGGGATGAGCCCCGGCGTCAGCCTCGGGATCCGAAGGCAGCCAGCGCCGGATCAGGTGGACGTCCGCCTCCTTGCCGGATTTGAGGATGCCGAGATCCGCCTCGACGGCGGCCAGGTCGGTGATCACCCATGCGGGCTGCGGCGACGGGCCGTGGGTAGCGCCGTCATAACTCGACCAGCGCTCGCCCTCGGGCGGGTCGTCAGGACGGACGTCGAAGGTGAAGTGGAAGGGGTCCGGTGTGGACATCGGGGATCTCCGAAAGAGTGAAGGGGGAGTGGTCGGGCGCGCAGCGCTCCAGCTCGGCCATGGCGTCCTCCTTCGTTCGATGTCCGTATGCCAGCGCCCCACCCTCGCGTCCACCCCACCTCCTCCGCAACCGGTTTTCAGCGGGGCCGACTGGCCCTACCCCGGGTAGGTGTGTCAAACCGGGCGCTATGCCGCCCGCTTTGCCACACCTACCCGCCGGTCACTTCGGTGATCCACAGGGTCGAGCGTCCGAAAGGCGCTGTCCCCAGGGTTTTCGGTGACCCGTTGGCGGGAGGGAGTTGCCCCGCGACCATGTCGGCATGGACCTTGGGGCGAGCGTGACGACGCGGCAGCAGTACGTGGCCAGGCGCGCGTTCGCGGTTGGTGACGCAGCCGAGAGCCAAGGTGGGGTGGTGCACCGAGATCAACTGCGGGGCATGGACGTGGGGCGCAATGTCATTCGCAACGAAGTCGCAGCGAGGCGGTGGACAGTGGTCGGGCGCAAGTCGATCCAGATCGGCTCGGGGCCCCTGACGCCCGTGGCGAGGCTCTGGGTGGCGGTGTGGGAATGCGCGACCGGGGCCGTGCTGGATGGCGCCAGTTCTCTCCTGGCCAGCGGTCTGACCGGGTTCGAGCCGTCCGTGATCGACCTGTCTGTGCCGGGCCAGGAGCGCTATCGCGTGAATGAGGGCACACGGGTCACCGTGCGACGTCAACTCGCGCGGGCCACGAGAGCAGGCCTGCCGCGCTCGACCATCGAGGTGGCCATGATCAGGGCAGCGCAGCTGGCGGCGAGCGACCGGCAGGCTGCTCTGCTCATCTGCCTGCCCGTCCAACAGCGACTCACGGCCTCATCGCGCCTGCTCGCCGCGTGGTCAGGAGTCCGTCGCTCGCCGCGGCGAGCGCATATCGATTTGGTCATCAAGGATGTCTGCGATGGTGCCCACTCTCTCGGGGAACTCGACTTCGGCCGCTTCTCCCGGGCCGTTGGCCTTCCTCAGCCCGCCCGACAGGCAGTGCGGCGTGGACCAAGCGGCCGCATCTACCTCGACGTTCGCTTCCACAACGGGCTCGTCGTGGAGGTCGACGGAGCGCACCACCTGGTGGGATTCAACCCGGTCGACGACGCGCTGCGCGCCAATGCCGTGACCCTGGACGCTCAACTGGTGCTGCGGATCCCCGTGCTCGGCCTTCGACTCGAACCGGCAGCGTTCATGACGCAGGTGGTGCACGCGCACCGGCTCCTTCAGGCACGGGCTACTGCCTGGTAGGTGCGGCAAACCGGGCGCTAGGCCGCCCGCTTTGCCTCACCTACCACTCAGTAACGCTATGAGGGCACCTCGGCGCGCGCGGCCGGCGCCGTGAGGGCGCGCTCCTCGGCCCGCATCAACCAAGCCCGGCCCAGGAGAGCGACCACGACCGCGATGCCCGCGGCCGCGACGGGCACGATGAAGGCGGCGTGCGCGCCATACGACTCGACCCACCGGCCACCGATCGCCGAGCCCAGCCCGACACCGATAAGCAGGCCAGTGACCACGATGGTCATCCCCTCATTGAGCTGGGCGGCAGGAACGAGCCGCTGGCACAACACCATCGCCGTGATCAACGTCGGCGCCACCGCCAGGCCGGCCACGAAGCCGTTGATGCCCAGTACCCACAGATTCGGCACGACCAGCAAGGGCGCGAAGCCGGCGAACATCGACCCGGTGAACCACAGCACCCGGTTGGCCGCGCGCTCGCCGGGGTCGACCAGGCCGTAGAGCAGACCGCCGATCAGCGAGCCGGCCGCGAAGAGCCCGATCAAGAAGCCGCCCCAGGCGCGCGCACCCTGCTCGTCGGCATACGCCAAGATGACGACGTCACCGGAACCGAAGACCGCGCCGGTGAGGATCATTGTGATCCCGAGCTGCACGATCCCGGGGACGCGGAAGGCGCTGCCCCGGCTGACGTCGTCGGTGAGGTGCACCGGCGGTTCGCTCTCGGTGTGCGCCATCAGACCGACGAAGCCGGCAGCGAAGAGCACCGTCGCCACGAGCAGACCGGCCTCGGGAAAGACCCAGGTCGCCAGGCCGGCACCCAGCGCCGGTCCCAGGACGAAGTTCGACTCCTCGCTGACCTGTTCGAAGGAGTTGGCAATGTGCAGCCGCGCCGAGTCGCCCTCCAAGACGTGCGCCCAGCGGGACCGGACCAAGGTCCCAACCGCCGGCGCGAACGCCTGCCCCGTGTTGGTCAGAAGCAGCGCCCACGTGGGTGCCCCGAGATAGGTCTCGGCGGCCAGAGCCAGCAGGCAGGCGATGGCGAACAGCCCGGCCGGCAAGGCGATGCGGCGCTGCCCATGGCGATCGACGAACCGGGCCAGTACCGGACCGCCCACGGCCATCGACCCGAGCCCGACGAGCGAGACCAGCCCCGCGGTCGCATACGAATCCCGGCGGCTGGCGATCATCACGACGATCGCGACGCCGAACATCGCCATCCCCAGCCGCGCGACATAGGTGGTGGCGATGAAGCGCTTGGCTCGGGGCATCGCGAACAGCACGCGGTAGGGGGAGAGGAATCGGCGCACGAGACACCATGGTCCCAAGCCGCGGCCGGGCTCGGCAAATCGATTCGACTACACCCGGACCGGTATGCGTGCGTAGCCTCACACCCGCGACGCATACGCGCGCGTGCTGGGCCTCGGCATACTGGCAGGACACCCCAAACCCGACGCAAGGTGGCGATTCGAGCGTGTCCCGACTGCAGAGCACCGACAACCTGACCGAGGAGCAGCGGGAACTGCTCAAGCTGGTCAAGCAGTTCGTCGACGAGCAGATCATCCCCGTGGCGACCGACCTGGAGCACAAGGACGAGTACCCCACCGAGATCGTCGAGGGCATGAAGGAGATGGGGATCTTCGGGCTGATGATCCCCGAGGAGTACGGCGGGCTGGGCGAGTCGCTGCTGACCTATGCCCTGTGCGTGGAGGAGATCGCCCGCGGCTGGATGTCCGTTAGCGGCATCATCAACACCCACTTCATCGTCGCCTACCTGCTGATCCAGCACGGCACCGAGGAGCAGAAGCAGCATTATTTGCCCAAGATGGCGACGGGCGAGATTCGCGGCGCCTTCTCGATGTCCGAGCCCGGCCTCGGCTCCGACGTCGCCGCGATCAAGAGCAAGGCCGTGCGCCAGGGCGAGAGTGACGATTGGGTGCTCGACGGCCAGAAGATGTGGCTGACCAATGGCGGCTCCTCCACCCTCGTGGCCGTGCTCGTGCGGACCGATCTCGGCGAGTCCAGCAGCCCCTACAAGAACATGACGACCTTCCTGATCGACAAGACCGCCGGCTTCGGCGAGACCGCCCAGGGCGTGACCGTGCCCGGCAAGATCGACAAGATGGGCTACAAGGGCGTCGACACAACCGAGCTCGTCCTGACCGGCCACCGCACCACCTCCGCCCAGATCCTCGGCGGTGAGCCGGGCAAGGGCTTCTACCAGATGATGGACGGCGTCGAGGTCGGACGCGTCAATGTCGCCGCCCGGGCCTGCGGCGTCGCGATGCGCGCCTTCGAACTCGGCATCGCCTACAGCCAGCAGCGCGAGACCTTCGGCAAGAAGATCGCCGAACACCAGGGCATCCTCTTCCGGCTCGCCGACATGGCCACCAAGGTCGAAGCCAGCCACCAGATGATGGTCAAAGCCGCGCGCCTGAAGGACTCCGGTGCGCGCAATGACCTCGAGGCCGGCATGGCGAAATACCTCGCTGCCGAGAACTGCGCCGATGTCGTCGAGCAGTCCTTCCGCATCCACGGCGGCTACGGCTACTCCAAGGAATACGAGATCGAGCGGCTCTACCGCGAGGCCCCGATGCTCCTGATCGGCGAGGGCACGGCCGAGATCCAGAAGATGATCATCGGGCGCCGCCTGTTGGAGGACTACAAGCTCAAGGGCTGATTGCCGTATGCCGTTCGCCACCCTCCGGCGGCGCGCTCGCGGGGGGTCCGGGAACGGCATACGATTTCGGCTCGTGAGTTCTGCCGCGACCGACGCGTCGCCCGCCACACCGGCACCCGACACCACTGATCTCGATGAGCACCCCGGCCACGGGGCGATCGGCCCGTTGATCCTGGCGGCCCTCGGCGTCGTCTTCGGCGACATCGGGACCAGCCCGCTCTACGCCATGCAGACGGTCTTCACCATCGACGACGGGATGGTCGAGCCGAACTCGGCGAACGTCTACGGCGTGATCTCGATGGTCTTCTGGTCCATCACCTTGATCGTCTCGATCAAGCAGTTGATGTTCATCCTCAAGGCCGACAACGAGGGCGAGGGCGGTATCCTCTCGCTCGCGTATCTGACAAGGCGGTTCGTGCCGCAGGGCGGGCGGCGCTACGGGCTGGTGATGATCCTCGGCGTCATCGGGGCCTCGCTCTTTTTCGGCGACTCCCTGATCACCCCCGCGATCTCGGTGCTCTCGGCCGTCGAGGGTCTCAAGGTCGCCGCCCCGGGTCTCCAGGAGTACGTCCTGCCGATCGGGGTGACGATCATCGCGCTGCTCTTCGCCGGCCAACGCTTCGGCACCGAGAAGGTCGGCCGGCTCTTCGGCCCGGTGATGGTCGTGTGGTTCCTCGCGCTCGGGGCGCTCGGCATCCCGCACATCATCGCCGACCCGAGCGTCCTGGGCGCGCTCTCGCCGCATCACGCCGTGGGCTTCGCCTTCCGGCACCCGTTCATCGCCTTCATCGCCATGGGCGCGGTCGTGTTGTCGGTCACCGGCGCCGAGGCGCTGTATGCCGACATGGGGCACTTCGGGCGGGGCCCGATCCTGCGCGCGTGGTTCTGGCTGGTCTTCCCGTGCCTGACCTTGAACTACCTGGGGCAGGCGCAGCAGGTGCTGCACCACCCCGAGACGGCCGTCTCACCCTTTTTCCACCTCGCCCCAGACTGGATGTCGCTGCCCCTGGTCGTCCTCGCAACGGCCGCAACGATCATCGCCAGCCAAGCGGTGATCTCGGGGGCCTTCTCGGTGGCGCGGCAGGCGGAGCGGCTGGGCTATCTGCCCAGGCTGACGGTGCGGCATACGTCCCACAGCGAGAGCGGGCAGATCTATATCGCCTCGGTCAATTGGCTGCTCTTCGCCGGCGTGCTGCTGCTGATGCTGACCTTCCGGGCGTCCGAAAGGCTCGCCACGGCATACGGCGTCGCGGTCACTCTCGACCTGATGCTCACTACCGGGCTGTTCTGCGTGTATGCCGCAGCGCGCCACCGCTGGCGGCCGTGGCAGATCGCGGCGTTCGCGCTCTGTTTCGGCCTGCTCGAGGTCAACTTCTTCGCCGGCAATGCGGCCAAGGTCCTCCATGGTGGCTGGCTCCCGCTCCTCGTCGCGGCCACGATCAGCCTGGTGATGATGACCTGGCGGCGCGGCACCACCCTGGTCACGGCGCGGCGGGTGAAGCTGGAGGGGGAGTTGCTGCCCTTCCTCGACGTCATCCACGACTCGCAACTCGCGCACGTGCCCGGGACTGCCTTCTTCCTCCACCCGAGCGCCGAGACCACGCCGCTAGCGCTGCGGGAGAATGTGGCCTTCAACAAGGTCGCGCACGAGCGCACCGTGATCGTCTCCACCCGCGTCAAGAATGTCCCGCATGTGCCGGCGGCGGAGCGCATCACCATCGACGACCTCGGCGATCCCTACGACCACATCTCGCACGTGGCGATCGACTTCGGCTTCCAGGACGATCAGGACGTCCCGGCTGCTCTCGCCCAGGCCATCGACCAGGGCCTGGACGCCTCGCTCGACGACGCCGTGTATTTCGTCTCGAAGATCACCGTGCACCGCTCCGAACGGCCCGGGATGGCCGGCTGGCGCAAGCGGATCTTCGTCGGGCTCGCGCACAATGCGGCGACGCCGGTGGACTACTTCCGCCTGCCGATCGGGCAGACCGTCGTCATGGGTGCGCAAGTCCGGTTCTGAGCACCCCTCGTCCAGCGAACGTTCAGCAAAGCTTGAGACAATGGCCGTATGACCACGCAACCACTCGGTGCCCGGGGGCCCATCGGGCAGGCGGCCTTCAAGCTCGACTACCCCATGTCCCTCGGTGTGTACGACTCCTACCCCGAGGCCCAGAAGGCCGTCGACTACCTGTCCGACAACGGCTTCCCGGTCCAACATGTCCTGATCGTCGGCACCGACCTCAAGCAGGTCGAGCGCGTGACCGGGCGATTGACCCGGGGCCGCGTGGCGATGGGTGGCGCCCTGTCCGGTGCGTGGCTCGGTGCCTTCGTCGGGCTGGTGTTCAGCCTCTTCGAGGACGGCAATTCGTTCGCCCGGATCATCAGCACGGTGATCTTCGGTGCCATCTTCGGACTGGTCTGGGCGCTCGTCGGCTATTCCCTGACCCGCGGACAGCGTGATTTCACGTCGGTCAGTCAGGTCGTCGCCACTCGCTACGAAGTCCTGACCGAGCACAAGTTCGTCACCCAGGGGCGCGAGCTGCTCACCACGATGGACCCGATGAAGGCCGCGCAGGCGCAGGTCGCCGAGGCCCAAGCTCGCGCGTATGCCGAGGCGCAAGCGGCGCGTGACGCGGCGCCGGCCACGCCGCCTGCGGAGGGCCAGCACTAGCTCAGGGAGCCGAACCCCGTTACCTTCGTGATGGGTCCTCGACCTGAGGATCTCGGTCGCTGAGTCCGGCATGACTTACTGCCCCTGTCGTCGATGATCCGGGGGGTGTTGTCACCGG
>NZ_BAAAPN010000059.1:0-137978 GCF_039531165.1 Nostocoides vanveenii
TGGCCAGCACAGGGCAGATCCCACGGCCACCACCGGGCACTCCTCTTGACCGTCACCGGGCAGGTCCCACGACCGCCCCTGGGCAGATCTCAATGGCCCTTGACAGGCATCTCAGCGACGAGCGATGTGTGTGTGCTCCATGTCGATGATCTCTTGAGTTCGCACGCGCGCACGACACATTCCGCCGGGCGTCTCTCCCGTGTGCTCTCCGTGCTCTCCGTGCTCCGCTATTCGTTGGAAACTGAGGCGAAAGCACCGGAGAGCACACGGAGAGCACACGGAGAGCACACGGAGAGCACACGGAGAGCACACGGAGAGCACCGCCTGTTGTCCTACCCCCCTGCTCTCCGTGTGCCTGTCGGCCCCTGTCGCTCGCCCGCACGGTGCCCCAGTCTGTCCGCCTTGGGTCTCATCGCTAAATGGCGACTCGCATTGCGTGTTGATGTGCGCTGTGTCGATCTGTATAATGGTGCACGCGAGGAGCCTTCGGGCCGATTGCACTGGGTCGCATTCGCGGCGCAGTGGGACTGCCGTCCACACCTGACTCACCTAGGGCAGTCCCGAGTCGTATGCAGTCCCCGAATGCCGGGCGGACGGGACCTCTTGAGAGGTCCTGTTTTTATGTCCGCTTTTGTCAGGAGCGTCTGCTCGGTCGACGGTCAGGTGACCATCGACCTCGAGCGCGACGCTGATCTGCTCATCGAGCCCTCGGACGTCGCCACCCTCGGCTACGGCCACCCCCAGACTGTCCGTGCACACATCCGCTCCGGCCAGTTGCCGGCCGTGAAGGTCGGCGGCCGCTGGAAGGTCCGCGTGGGGGATCTGCCCCGGCCCGGTGCTGCTGCGTCGACCCCGGTGGCTCCGGCTGCGAGCGAGAGCCCGGCCGGTAGCGCCGACCTCGATGCTCTCGCCGAGGCCCTCGTCGCGACCTTTTCCCCGCTGACTCGCGAGCAGGTCGCCGAGCTCGGCCGCCTGCTCAGCTCGGCTGCGGCGACTGACGCCTCGCCCGCCCACTCCGCGGCCTGACCGCTCCCCTCCCCCGTACACACGTGGGGCCCGGGGAGTGGAGTCTCCGCCGGGCCCGACACGGACGATCTGTAGAGGAGATCGCCATATGTCTGACCCCATTTTGCCACATCGCGACGACGATCGCGAGGGCACCAGCACGGCAACGCACTACGCCAACGTCGCTCCGGAGCACGTCCAGGAGCTCGAGGCCAGTGCCATCCCCGCGGCCGTGGCCGCCGACCAGGGTGTGTACACGGCCAACAAGGTCGACGACCTTCCCGAGTGGGCCCTTCGGCACGTCGAGAAGCACGGTACCGGGACGCTTCCGGCGCTCGTCTACCCGATGGTGCACCCCGACGGCACCGCCACCGGCCAGGTCAAGTTCGTGCCCGGCAGCGTGACCAACGCAGACGGTCACGTTCAGAAGTACGTCTCGCCGCTCAAGGATCAGAACCCGCCCAAGCTGCCCGTCCTGCGGGTCGTCAATGATCCCGCTGTTGTCCTCATCGTCGAGGGTGTCAAGCAGGCCCTCGCTGCTCTCGCCTGGGCTCCGGACGACTGGTCGATCTACCGGATCACCGGGATCTGGTCCTGGCGCGTGACCGGCGACGACGGCGCACCCGGCACCCCGACCCCCTACCTTGCTGCGGTCCAGCGTCAGGACGTGGTGATCGTCCCTGACGCTGACGCGGCGACCAACGTGCGTGTCTTCGACGGTGCTGCGGCCCTCGGCAAGGCGTGCGAGGAGTACGGCGCAAAGTCCGTCCGGTTCGCGCGCCTTCCTGGCGGCGGCAAGGACGGCCTGGACGATGTCCTCGCGAGGCTGGCCGACGACGACGCCCGCCGTTCGATGCTCGCCTCCTGGGTGACTGGCGCGAAGGCCAAGCCGGCCGATCTCGACAAGCGTGAGCTCGACAAGATGCGTCGGCAGCTTCGGGACCGGGATGTGGCCCGGTCAGTCGCTGCTGTGGCTGCGCAGGCTGGCGACGACCGGGTGAGCATCAACGTCGACGAGGACCCCCGGCAGGTCTCCCTCGAGCTTGTCGATGCCCTCGTCGAGCGTCGCGGCGGCACGCGGCTCTTCAGCCGGGACGAGGGCATCGTTCGTCTGCGCCGGAAGAACGACCCGGGCACCGGCGGTTACCTGGTCGTCAAGCCGCTCGGCAACCGTGGCGGGCTCCACCGCGAGCTGCTCGACGTGGTTCAGCCGATCACGGTCGGGCAGCAGGGTGCGCGCCCCTGCGGCGTGTCATCCATGCTGCTCGACCTCGTCGACGACCACCCCGACCGGTTCCCCGTTCTCGTCGGCATCACTCGCTCCCCCATTGTCCGCGCCGACGGCTCGGTCAACACGACGTCCGGTTACGACCCCGCCACGGGCCTCTACCTCGATCTGACGAAGGACGTTCAGGACATCGACGTCCCCGAGCACCCCTCCGATGCAGACATCCAGTGGGCCGTCGTGCTGCTTCGGGACGACCTGTTCGCCATGGACGGGGTCGGTGGGTACGACGGGTGGGTCTTCCAGGACGTCGCTGACCAGACCCACGCGATCGCCGGCCTGCTTACGCCGATGATCCGGGTGAACATCCCGCTCGCTCCGATCCTTGTGTTCGACGGTCTGCAGCGAAGCGTCGGCAAGGGCGGTGCCGTGGACGTGATCCACAAGGTCGCTTTCGGCACGCCGGCACCCCTGCAGGCCGCACCCAAGGATGACGCCGAGATGGAGAAGCGGATCACCGCGAAGGTCGACGCCGGTGCGACGATCATGGTCCTGGATGAGGTACAGCCCCCGGATGGCCCGTCGCGGCTCGTTTCGGCCGCTCTGACGACCGCGACCACCTCGCAGGTCCACGAGGGGCGCAGGCTCGGTGTCTCTGAAATGGTCTGCCTTCGTAACGTGATGACCTTCTACGCCCTGGGCAACAACGTCCAACTGCCGGGCGATGTCGTGCGACGCGTCTACACGTGCCGGATGAGCTCCGATCGGGCTGACCTGGAGACGCGTGACAACTTCCGTCACGACCTCGACACCTGGGTCCCCGAGAACCGCGCTGCGCTGCTGCGTGCCGCTCTGATCCTGATCCGGGCCTGGTACGACCGCGGTCAGCCGCCGGCCCCGCGTGCGTTCGGCTTCAAGAGCTACACCGAGTGGCAGCGGGTCATCGGCGGCATCCTGCACCTGGCCGGCATCCGGGACTTCCTCTCGACCGTCCTGGACGTCCGTGAGACTGCCGACAGCGAGGCGGTCGACAACCGGGAGCATTGGGAGTGGGTTGCTGGCCTGTTCCCCGTCGGCACCCGCTTCGGTGCCTCCCAGGTCGTCGCCCATGCCAAGGCCGACCCGGACGCTCCGGCTCCGTACGGCTTGTCCTGGGGTGATGTCGACGCGAAGGTGCTCTCGACGTTCTACGGACAGCATCCGCGGTGGTACGGCGACCTGCGGATCCGTCACGACGGCAAGCTCCACGGCCGCGGCAAGGCCTATGTGATCGACCGGCTGCAGGCCGGTGTCACGGCCATCCCTGCCGCTCCTACCGCTCCCCCGGCTTCTCCCGGACCGCGCACGGGTGCCGGCGCTGCCCCCGGCGAGGTCATCGAGTTCACCGACCGTCACGGCTTCACCCAGCGGGCGGCGCGGACCATGCCGTCGATCGACGGCAAGACCATCGCCGAGCTCAGCGGTGATGCGTCGTGAGCACCCTCTACCTCGACCTCGAGACCGCCGACGCCGACCGCCTCTGGGACCACGGTCCCGGCTTCGTCCGGCTGGCCGGCTACGCCATCGGCACCGGGCCGGTCGTCACTACCACGGACATCGCCGCAGTGGTTCGGCTGATCGAGCAGGCCGACCACGTCGTGGGGCACAACATCCTCGGCTTCGACCTGCTCGCCCTGGAGCGGTACCACGGCCTCGACCTGGCCCGCCTCGTCCGCGAGGACCGAGTCGTCGACACCCTGCTCGTGGCGCGCCAGAACGACCCGCCGGTCTCGGGCAAGGCCGACTCCCGCCGCTACAACCTCGATGCGGTGTGTCGCCGCGTGCTCGGAGAGGGCAAGGTCGCCGACGACTCGGGGTCCCTGCTGAAGGCTCTGGCGCGACAGTGTCGCGGCTACGACCTCATCCCCGTCGACCACCCCGACTACGTGCGATACCTGGTCCAGGACGTGGATCTCGTCCGAGGCTTGGCCGAGCACCTCGTGGTCGACGACTACGTCCGACGCGAGCACCGGCTCATGTGGCGGCTGCACCACATCACCAAGGTCGGCTTCCGGGTCGACGTCGACCTCGTGCAGCGCTCGATCGACGAGCGGGAGGCACGCGTTGTCGCCTCCAAGCGCGCGCTCTCCCGGCGGTACGGACTGCCGACCGACGGGGCGAAGCCGCACACCACGACGGCTGGCAAGGCCGCGCTGGAGCGCGCCTTCACCGACCTGGGCATCGAGCCTCCACGCACTGCCAAGGGCGGCCTTGCGACCGGCAAGGAGGCACTGGCGGACCTCGAGGCGCAGCACCCGGACCACGCCGGCCTGATCGACCTCTGCCGCACCTTGCGGGCCCTCAACGGCGAGCGGTCGACCGCCCGGACGATCCACGACCACACGGGACCCGACGGCCGCGTGCATCCCACGGTGGCCGCTGTGCAGGCCACCGGCCGGATCAGCATCACCCACCCGGGACTGTCCGTGATGGGCAAGCGCGATCGGACCAACGTCGGTGAGCGCTGCATGCTCCTGCCCGATCCGGGACATGTGCTCATCACCGCGGACCTGGCCCAGATCGACGCCCGGGCGATGGCGGTCCACTGTCAGGATCCTGCCTACATCGCCGCCCTCGAGCCCGGGAAGGACATGCACGACGAGATGGCCGCCGCCATCTTCGGAGAGGCCGACTGGGACCGCACGAGCGGGCACCACCCGCGCCGTGGCGACGCCAAGGCCATCACGCACGCGACCAGCTACGGGATGGGCGCTACAGCGCTGGCCGGCCACGCCGGGATCAGCCTGGCCGACGCCGAGCGTCAGCTCGCCACGCTCGATCTGCGGTTCCCCAAGCTGGCCAGTTTCAAGGAGGCCATCCGCCATGAGGCCGCTGGTCAGGTCGTGCGCAGCGCCTTCGGCCGGTGGATGCGGGTGCGACCCGGCAAGGAGTACACGCAGGCCCCGGCGTTCGTCGGTCAGGGCACCGCTCGCGACTTGATGATGGAGGGCGTCCTGCGTCTGCCCGAGTGGCTGCTGCCGTGCCTGCGCGCGATCGTCCACGACGAGATCGTGCTCAGCGTCCCCGAGTGCCGTGCCGAAGAGGCCGAGGCGGCTGTCCTGCGCGCACTCCAGTTCGAGTACCGCATCACGCCCGATGCGCTGGCCGTGCCCGTGTTGGCCGAGGCCGGTGACCGCGGTCGCGACTGGGCCGACTGCTATCGCAGTGAAAAGCGTGCCTGGCCCGAGGTCGCCCGCGACCACCGCGACCAGCCTGAGTGCGAGGACGTCGACTGCACCTGGCACAAGACCACCAGCAACACCACCGAGAAGAAGGAGAACGCAGCATGAGGATGCCCACCTACGACGAGATGCT
Source organism: Nostocoides vanveenii (assembly GCF_039531165.1). Classification (NCBI taxonomy): domain Bacteria; kingdom Bacillati; phylum Actinomycetota; class Actinomycetes; order Micrococcales; family Intrasporangiaceae; genus Nostocoides; species Nostocoides vanveenii. The sequence goes on from NZ_BAAAPN010000059.1 coordinate 5,585, forward strand.
CCGTATGGCCTACGTGAGCGCCTACGACTACCTGCGTGAGCACCCGGAGTTCGACGGCCGGCCTCGACCCGGGCTGGACGCCATCGTCCGCCGCGGTGTCGACCCCAAGGACATCAAGCCGTGGCCCGGCGTCGCCGACGTTCGCACGATGTCGCGGGACCAGTGGGTCGCCGCCCGGCTCGCGGCCGTCGCCCGCGGCGACGAGGAGCCTCCCCTGCGCCGGCCGGGAGGTGCTGCCGCAGGATCCCTCACCCCCTGACCGAGACCGAGCGGGCGGAGCCCGCGAGCAGAGACAGACAAGACCGCCCGCGCCAGCGGGCGCACTACAAGATCGGAGATCACGACATGACCACCTACACCACCAAGAAGGCCGCGGCGCTGGCCCAGCGCCTCGCCGATCAGGAGGCCGAGAACCGGCGGCTGCTCGCCGCGATCCAGGCCGAGCAGGACGCCCACGACGCACGGCTGGCCAAGGCCCTGGCCGACGCCGGGCCGGCCCGCGTCGCCCTCGTCGAGGACCTTCTCGACAAGCTCGGCATCGACTCGGTGCCGCACGAGGCGCAGGTACACAAGCGCACCGGCGAGGTCGTCACCGACAAGTCCGGCAAGCCCCGGATGATCGACCCGGACCCGCACGAGGAGCAGCGCATGCAGCTGCTCGCCGAGGCGATCGACCGGCTCATCGAGGGCAGCGCCGACCAGGTTGAGGACAGCGGCGATCGCGACCTCGACGAGGTCATCGCGACGGTCCAGCTCGACGCCAGCGAGCAGGAGTCGGTGTCCGTCGAGGACGACGCCGGTGACGATTCGCAGGAGCCCGTGCAGTCCTGGTCCGCGGCCTGATGCCGTCGCCCGGCACGGGCACCGAGCAGCCCCGGTCAGCAGTCGCTGGCCGGGGCTGTCCCGTGTCTCCGGCGCTGCACAAGGCTGCGGTCGCGGCACCGTCCGTGCAGACGGCGGCCCCACGTCGCCGCACCGGCGGCGGCATCGTCGCGCACCACGGCCCGAGCGCGCAGCGCGAGGGGTCCTCTCCCCCAGGTCCACGGGGCGGAGCGAGCGAAGCGAGCGTGAGCCCCTGGCCGGCAACCCCCTGCCCGGAGGGCGCGCGCGTAGCGCGTTGATATCAGGGGGGATTGCTGGCTTCACCTCCTTTCGCTACCGGTACCCCTCCACGTGGTGTAGTATTGGCAGCATCAGAACTAGTCTCGATCTAGTGCCGTACTCGGCAAGGGGGTGCTCACAGCATGGCGCAGTACGCGGTCGCCGTCCTCGTGCGGATGACGCCGGAGCAGGCCGCTCGACTGGACGAAGTCCAGGCGATGGGGTCGCCGCTGTGCTCCCGCGCGGCTGCCGTGCGTCGCCTCATCGACTCCCTCGACGACGACGACCTCGCCCCCTCCGTGGCGGCCTCGTCCGCTCCCCCGGTGCCGGTCCTGCACCCGGATGTCGTCGCGGCACTGGAGTGCCGCACCGAGGCCTACAACGAGATTGGGAGGCAGGTGCGCGCGGCCGGTCACAACCTCAACACGATGACGCGCCTGAGCCATCAGATCGCAACCTACGGACGCGGCGACGCGATCCCTGCCGAGGCCGTCGCAGCAACCGGTCGCGTGCTGGTCGACGTGCACCGGCAGATGTTCGAGCTGGGTGCACGGGACCGTGCCGACGACATTCGCCTGGCCGGGTAGTCGCTCATGACGGCCGTGTCGAAGCACATCCCTACGACCTCCGCGTCGACCCTGATCCACTACCTGCGCGGGCCCGACGGACTCGAGTTGCGCAATCCGCGCGCGGTCTACGCCTGGGGCACGCACTGCACCTACGAGCGGGCAGAGTTCGAGTTCCGGGACCTGCGCATCGAGCAAGGTCGTGACCAGGAGGTGCGGCGTAACCCGAGCAAGTATCGGAAGCCGAAGGACCCGGCCGACGCCACCCACCTCAAGGTCGGGAAGAACTGGCGCGAGGCCAAGGCGAACGAGACCGCGACGCACCTGCGGATCCCGCCCGAGGTGGAGCTGGAGAAGCGGTACGAAGCGTTCCATTTCATCTACAGCTTCGACCTGGCCACGGTGAATCCGGACGACCCGCAGTCCGTGATGCGCGCTGGCGACGCCGTGCGCGCCTTCCGCGAGGGGTACTCGCCCGGCGTGCAGTCGCTCTTCGTGGGCCAGTCCGACGCCAAGGGTTCCAAGGCTGCCCAGGCACGCGGCGAGGGCGGCAAGTACCACGTGCATGAAGCCATGAACGCCATCGTTCACTCGCGCATGACGGTGGGCGGCCGGACCTTCGAGCCGGGCATGCGCGTCGGCGGCGCGATCACCCATGTCGACACCTACCGCGCAGCGTGGGACGAGTTCCTCGAGCGGCGTGGCCACGAGTTCGGACTGGAGCCGCAGGACCGCGACGTGCTGCCCGAGGTCAGGTCTGCGGAGTACAAGGCGGTGCGCCGTACCGACCACGACTTCTGGGTTCGGGAACGCGGTGGCATTTCCGACCAGGACCGCGCCCGGCGGGGCATCGAGACGGCACTGCAGTCGCTCTCGAGGGACCCGTCGAGGCTGGCCGGGCTCAGCGCCGGTCAGCGCATGGACGTTCTCGTCGACGAGGTCGCCGCCACCGGGGATCTGGAGATCAAGACGCGGTCCACGAAGAAGCTGGGCACCCGGGTCCGCTCGTTCGTGGTGCCGGGGCGGCAGCAGCCGATCGGCAGCACGAAGCTCGGCGAGCGGTACACCAACGCCGGCCTCGACGAGCAGCTCGACCTCGTGGCGCAGGGACGGTGGAAGCCGCACACGCGCGGGCGGGTGACCGCCCCGCCGAAGACGTTCGAGCCGCTGTCGCCACAGGAGGAGGCGGAGCTGTGGGCGGAGGTCCACGAGGCTGCGGCGCAGGAGCGGGCCGCACAGGCGGCCGAGAAGCAGGCGGCCGAGAAGCCGCAGTCGATCGCCGAGCTGTACGAGCAGCGTGTGCGCCCGACGCTCGACGACGGCGACGAGTACTTTGGGGGCGCTGCGGCAGCCTTCCTGGCCGACTACGAGCAGCGGGGTCGCGCTCTGCCGTCGATATCTCCGGCCGTCGAGCAGACCGAGGCGACGCGGCCGACGGTGCACGTCGACGACACCACGCATCAGCACGTCGAGCCGCACGCGGCCGAGACCGCTGCACGCACCGACGACGCCGTGGAGCAGCAAGCCGACACGCCCTCGCTCGAGCGTGAGCCGGATGTGCCCGAGGTCCAGGCAGGGTCGGCGACGGCACCGACGGCATCGCCGACGGTCGCCAAGCCCCAGCGCCGCCGGGAGCGTCAGGTCTCCGTCCTCAAGGGCGACGAGATGCGCGGCCGCGAGCTGGTCGCCGTCGTCGTGGGCGAGCAGGACGATCGCGTGTATCTCGACGCCCAGCTCGCGGCCCACGACCCGGCCGCCGCCGACAGGTCGGGACTGCACCTGTACACCGAGCGCAAGAGCACCACGAAGGACGGTCACCGGCAGACCGTGACCGCCGTGGCTGCCCCGTACTCCCGCGAGCAGGTGTCCACGCTGCGTGCCGCAGCCGGGGACAACCGCGTCGTCGTCGCCGGCCGCGAAGTGCTGGCGCTGCGCGGCAATGTCTCGCCGTCGAACGACGGACGCGGCTACGTCGTCGTCCCCCACTCCGTGGGTCCGACCGACCGCCCGATCGGCACCGATGTCATCGAGCGGCAGCACGCGTCGGAGGACCGGGCCCGCCAGCGGGAGAAGGAGCGGGGCAAGAGCCTGTCGGAGCAGTTCAGCCAGCAGACCCTTGAGGCCGCAGAACGCGACGACCACGACATGGATCGCTAGGAGAGGGTGATGACGATGACCGAGCAGAGCTACGAGCGGTGGCTGCTGACTGAGGCCGAGTGGCTCGAGCAGGAGGCGGCCCGCCTGGAGTCGCAGGCTGACGAGGACGAGGCGTATTCGTGCGGCTCCTACCTCATGGGCGGCACCGGGGCCAGCAGCCACCAGTACGACATGGACCGCGTCGAGCGCCTGCGCCAAGAGGCTCGTGACCACCGGGCCACGGCCCGGCGGTACCGCATCGACGCACGAGCACAGCGCCGGACGGCGTGACAACCAGACCCGAGAGAGAGGACGAGGACATGGCTACACAGCAGGGCACGAGGCAGATGGACCCGCAGCGGGCGGCCGAGATGAGGCGGCTGCTGGCCACCGAGGGCGAGCGGGCCGTGGCGCAGCGCTACGGCGAGCAGTCGCTGCGGACCGAGGAGTACCAGGAGGCCCAGCGTCAGCTGCAGCAGCGGCGCAGCCAGGAGCGCAAGACGGTGCTCGAGGGGCTCGAGCGTCAGGACCAGCTTGAGCGCCAGCGCCAGGAGCAGGTCCAGCGCGAGGACCAGGCTCGTCGCACCGAGCAGGTCCAGCGCCAGGACGCTCAGCGTCGCGAGCAGCAGCGTCAGGCCCAGATGCGTCCACAGCAGGAGCAGCAGCGTCGGCAGGAGCAGCAGCAGGTCGACTCGGACCATCAGCGCACCGCGCAGGAGCAGGGTCAGCCGCGCGACCAGCGGGCCGATGCAGGTCCGGACCGAGACGCGGGCCGCCACACGGACACCCGCACGACCGAGCGCCGGGTCGCCGGTCGGCGCGAGAATGACGAGCCGCAGCAGATGAGTCCCTCGGACCGCTTCACCGCCGCGGCCAACGCCGCGGAGGCGCGCGATCGCGAGCAGGAGCGCGAGGGTCGCGGCCGCTGACTCGGCATGCAAGAGGGTCCGGGCCACGCTGGCCCGGACCCTCTCTCGTGTGCAGCGCTGACGGTCACCAGCGCCAGATGCCGGGCAGCTCGACCATCTGCCCCTTCCTTCCGTACAGCAGCAGTCGGCCCTCCTCGGCGCTGGTTGGCAGCAGGCTGGTGGCCGTGGTCCGCTGTGCTCGCTCGGCGGTCATCGACCGCTGCTGCCTGGCATCGATGGACTCGCGCCACACGTCCGCCTCGCCGTCCCACCAGGCCGCGGCCTCGAGCATCTCGCGCTCGGGTGCCCCCTGCAGGATCAGCGCCGCGGGGAAGACCTCGCGCAGGACCTTCGCGCCGGTCTCTCCCCACCGCAGCTGCATCTGGTTGGTCGACTGCACCGCGATGACGCAGGCGACGCCCAGGCCGCGGGCCTCCGTCACATAGGTCGGCAGCTTGGGGATGGGGCATGTATTGACTGCCTCGTCGATCGAGAGCAGCACGCGAGGCAGGCCGCGCTCGATGCCGCGTCGCCAGTGCTTGATGATCATCTCCACGGCTCCGACGGCAGCGCCGGCCGCCACGCCATCCGCCGGGGCGATGATCGCCAGCGTCGGCTCGCGGCCACCCTCGCCCTCGAGCATGGTCGGGCTGAACGCCTTGGCTCCTGCCCCCCGGACGTTGGTCAGCAGCCACGGGGCGAGCCCGGCCTTCATCGTCGCCGTGATGTTGTCCCGCATCTTCGCCTCCGTCTCGACCACTGCGGCGAGGTTCTGTGCGTGGAAACTGGTCTGCTCGATGAGCTCGTAGCCGATCGCCCACGACGGGCTGATGTCCCCCTCATCGCTCTTCTTGTGCTTGCTCGCCGCGCGGACCGTCCAGTCGATGCCCTGCCCGGAGGCCTTGCCCGCCAGCAGCAGCGCCGCCAGCGGTTGTGCCGCGATCGTCTGCCAGAAGGCGTCGTCGGAACTGCCCCCGCCGTCGGAGGCACCGAGGCTGCCGACCTTCATCAGCAGCGCCGACATAGCCAGCGCGTCGTCATCGTTCTCGATCAGCGCCGTCGGGTCGCTGGTCACCCGGGTGTACTCGATGCCCTGGAGCCAGTCGAAGGACTCGTCGAGCTCACCGGCCAGGTCCATCACGTAGAGCGGACCCCGCTTGGCGATGTCCTTCTCGACGAGCCACTTCAGGTAGTCGGTCTTGCTCGAGACGATCACCCGGGGGCCACGCCACAGCACTGCCCCTGGAGCCAGCACCCGGGTGGTCTTCCCTTGGCCGGTGGGCCCCGATACGAGCAGGTGCGGGGCGGTGGCGACGGGCACCGCGCCGATCGCTCCGCCGTAGGGCGTCTGCTGGGCCTTGAAATCACTCTCGGTCATCCTCGCTCCTTCTTCTCGCTGCTGTCCCAGCGCACCCGTGCCGCGGCTCGTGCACCGGCCCTGATCCGCTTGCGCCCGGCGCGCTTCTCGTCGCGGATGCGGTCGGTGACTTCCGGGTCGTCGACGTGATCGAGTCCGTGCAGAAGGAGCACCCGGGCGAGCAGGCCGTGGCTCATGCCCGCCCGTTGCGCCTCCCCGTGCAGCACCTCCTGCTCTTCGGCCGACAGCGGCACGTACTGCTTCCGGCTCAGCTCCATCGCGATGTCTCCTCCTTGTTGATGCGTTGCCCTACTCGGGGTACTATTATGATACCAAGCATCACAACATGTTTTTAGTGCCCGATCGAGAGAGGGGTAGACATGGCGGGTTTCGTCATCAAGGCGGTCCTCGGCCTGGTCGTCGTCGGCGCGATCTGGTTCTTCGGCTTCGTCGCCGGCGGCGCGTTCGCCACCGGGATGGCCGAGGAGTCGGTGCTCCAGCACGTCGCCCGGTGCCTGCCGGCCGAGACGATTGACCAGCTGCGGCCCTGCCTGGCGCAGGGCGGGTGAGCGATGAGTGACATCGAGCGCTACGAGCGCGTCCGCGCCGATTGGCTGCTGGCCAACGAGGTCAGCTGGCACCTCTCGGACCGGCGCATGGCCAACGAGTTGCGCCGCGCGGCGGACAAGAAGGACCGGTCGGCCGCCGGTGCCGCCGAGTCGTCGCACCACGAGGGACGGATCAAGCCGATCTGGTCGCGCTTCGTCGCCTCCGGCGAGGACTCGAAAGAGACCGCCGCCCGGGCGCTCCTGCTGTGGGCCGGGGTCGTCCCGGCGCTGGCGCTGACCTTCGGCCCGGCGCTGGCGCTGTCCTACGGCACCTACCGCGCCACGACCGAGAAGGCGCTGCGGCGCGGCTCGGTGCCAAGGCGTCGGCCCTGGCTCGTCGCGGCCGCTGTGCTCGCGGTGGCAGGTATCGCTGCCGCCGCGCTCCTGCCCGACCTGGCCACCGTGGCCACGCTGCGGTACTACCCGGAGCAGACGGTCGCCGTCCACTGGGGCCGCGTCGGACTCATGTACCTCTGGTGGCAGACCTCCGTGGGCCTGGCCCTGGTCGCCTGGCAGGTCCGCCGCCACGGCTGGCCCGGTGTGACGGTCGCCGACCAGGCGCAGGTACCCACGGTGCCGAGCATCCCGCAGGTCCCGACGGTGCCCGCCGCCGCGCACGAGCCTTCCCCAGTCCCGGCGCTGCCGCCAGTGCCGGACACCCCCAGAGCCCCCGCCATCGAGGACGCACCCTTCGTCGTGGTCAGCGATGACGAGGACGACGAGCCGCCCTATGACGAGGACGCGCCCTTCGCACTGATCTACGGCGACGAGGACGTACCCGACACCGACACCACCCACCACATCCATCAAGGAGGAGCAGCATGAGCACCGACGCCGACAACGACAGCCGCGCCGCGGCCGACCCCGTGAGCCCGACCGTCCACGTACACAACGCGATTCGTCTCGACAGCGGCCGGGGCTGGAACGTACTGGTGACGTTCCTGCTCGTCGCCGGTCTGACCGCGATCGCCTACCAGCTGAGCCTCGGCCCGCTGGCCGACGTCGTCGCCACCGGCCTGGCGATGTTCACCACCACTCTCGTCACCTTCATGTTCCGCGCGGGCATCCTGCGGCTTCCCGAGACCCAGGGGCCCGACGACCTGGCGTTCACGAAGTCGACGGCCCGGCGCATCTACGACGAGCTGACCGCGGCGATCGTCAACAGCTCGATGCCGCGGCTCATCCTGTTCGCCGCCGTCCAGACCGCAGCCTTCCTCATCTTCCGGGCCGCGGTGGCCTTCGGACTCGGGCTGCTCTCGTCGATGTGGATGGCCATCGGTGTCGGCCTCATCGCCGGCGCGCTGGTCGTCGCCCAGGACCAGATCTGGTCCTGGGTCCGCGGGTCCATGGTCAAGAGGGGAAACGCGCGATGAAGGGCACGATGGTCACCGCGGTTGCTGCCCTCGTGGCGCTGGCGCTGACCGGCTGCGTGCGAGTCGACACCACGCCGCAGGACGGCACGGCTCCTCCGCGCACGTCCTCTACCGCAGTGCCGAGCGACAGCACCGGCTCCTCGACGTCGGGCAGCAGCACGCCCTCGTCGCCGGGTGCCAGCTCGACCTCGAAGCCGAGGCTGCCGGTGGTGGACCTGACGCCGGAGACGGGTCAGACCTACCTCGCCGCCTTCCCGGCCTCCGGGATGATGTCGCCGCCGAAGGTCCTTGGCCCATGGATCGAGCAGTGGCACCTCGATGGCACGAAGCTCACCTACCGCGAGATCATTTGCACGGGCACCGCCGTCCGCACGGCGACCGGCACCCTCGAGGACGGCCCGGACGGGAAGGTCGTGCGGTGGATCGACAACGGTGAGGGCGAAGCAGACGACCCGTGGATCGGCAACGCGGAGACCGAGACCACTTCCCTGAAGATCACTGACAGCGACGTGCGCGCACCCTTGCACGAGAAGGCGGTCAGCGACACCGACGGCCAGACCCGGGCCTTCGTGCGGCACTGCAAGGACGCCGGCGAGGAGGTCGCCGACTTCCTCGGGGTCGGATCGAAGTGATCGCGCGGCGTGAGGGGTGTCCAGCGGGGTCTCCCCTGCTGGACACGCACGGCACCCACGGGTGAGGCGTCCATCGAGGTCAGTGGACGTAGAGATGGACATGACTGCAGAGAGGGTTAAGACATGAATGGACACATGGGGCAGGTGGTCGGCTACGTGCGCGTCAGCGCCGTCGACCAGAACGAGGCGCGGCAGATCGCCGCGCTCGGGTCAGTCGACCGTCCCTTTTCGGATAAAGTCAGCGGGCGCACCACCGACCGCCCCCAGTTGCAGGAGTTGCTCGCCTACGTCCGCGACGGCGACGTCGTGCGGGTGAAGTCGCCTGACCGGCTCTCGCGCTCGACGCGGGACCTGCTGGAGCTGGTCGAGAAGCTGCAGGGCAAAGGCGCGCAGGTCGAGTTCGTCGACAATCCGTCGCTCAATACCGGCACGCCGCAGGGCGAGTTCCTGCTCACGGTGCTGGCCGCGTGCGCCCAGCTCGAGCTGGCCACTCTCCGTGAGCGGCAGGCCGAGGGCATCGCCATCGCCAAACAGAACGGCGTCTACGAGCGCACGCTGCGGCTCACCGGCGAGCAGATCGCGCAGGCGCGGAAGCGCATCGCCGCCGACGTCCCCAAGGCCGTCGTCGCCCGGGAGCTGGGGGTGAGCCGCCAGACCCTGTACACGGCGCTGGCAGGCGAGGGCAGTTACGCGGTGTCAGAGGGCGATGGGACGGTCGAGTCATGAGCGATTCACTTGAGGAGCAGCGGCTGTGGGCGGCGTCCCTCGCCAAGGTCGAGGCCCAGGACGCTGCCCGGGGAGACTGGGCAGACCCGCGCCAGGCGCAGATGCCCGACCCGCCGTGGCCCTCGCGGGACGACCCGACGCTGCGGGCGCTGCTGGACCAGGCTCGCCGGCAACTGGCGACCGAGGGCGTTGAGGCCGCCCTGATCCATCTGGCGACGCACTGCTGGTTCGAGGGAGGCATCGAGGCCTACGACCGGGGGCAGCAGGATGCCCGCCGGGGGCAGGGCCACTGAGCGGGCGACCAGTCAGTCGGTCAGCCCGAACCGAGCGAGCTCCTCGTCGTTGAGCTGCAGCTCGTAGATGTCTCAACATGCCCTCGGCCGGATTAGCGAGCGCGAGACACCCGGCGGCCCCGAGACCCACCGGTAACGCCCGACCCGCCGCCCATGTCTCGTCAGGGTGATGTCTCCGAGACGCCGTCGTAGACGCCTGGTTGCTCGTCGGGCGGGCCATGATGGCGCGGTGCGGACATGCCGCCAGCCCTCTTCGCCGCCCGGCCGCTGGACAGCGACCACGACATCGTGCCGCTCGTCGCGGTGTTCAACGCGCTGGGACACAGACGCTCGGCCCGACTTCGCCGGACCGAGCATCTGTGTTGTGTCGTCAGCCGTGAGCCAAAGGTCGCGGATGGCGACGATCACGCAGGTGGAGCAGTGCCTTCCCCGCGGCCGCAACCGCGGCCCATATCAGCAGGAGCCTGACCGTGTCCATGGTGCCAAGCGCTCCTGTGATCATCGCCGCGATCACGAAGCTCACGATGACAAAAAGCAGAGTCTGTAGAAGCTTGACCATCGATCCTCCTTTGTAGATGCCGGTTGCGAACTGTCGCTGGCTGCCAATCAGCCAGTCTTCCAACCTGAGTAGCTCGCCGTTCCGTTGCCGTACTGCGTGATGGAGACCGCCGGGTACAGGTCCTGCAAGCACCCGTACTTGAAGACGCAATACTCCATGTGTCCCTGCTGGTAGTCGTGCAGCGACCAATAACCAGCTGCACCGACGCTACTGGAGCTGACGCCTCGGTACGCCCAACCGTACTGCTGGTTGGTGACGTAGGTGTACTGGTTGTTGATTCGGGTCACTTTCGACCCGGACCAGCAGGTGTCCAGGTGACTGCGCCACTTGTACTCGACGCTGTAGTCAGGCCACCCGGTCTTGCGGGTCAGAGTTCCCTCCTGCCACCCACAACCGGGCCCGGCGGCCGCTGCTTGGACGGCGGTCGACACCTGGCGACTCGGACCACTCGCGGTCGAGACTTCGACCGAACCAGGCGAGAATGCCACCGCGAGGTCGTGGTGGTTGGCGAGGATTCGTTGGTCCGCTTGGGACGGAGTCGCTGTGCTCGTCCGGAGCCTCACGAGGGCTTGCAGCACCTCGGAGGGGATGGACGCGCGTGCAGCTGCCTGCGCATGCGTCGGCACGCTCCACCCCGCAAACGCCTGACTCGCTGTCATGACCGGCGGCGCGGCATGCGCCGCGTTCGGACTGACCAGCAGCGCGACACTCACCCCCGCCATCACACTGCCCCACTTACTGACCCTTCTCATCGTGGACCCCCTGCCCACTCAGGCCGATCCCCATGAATCGGCATGTCCGCATCAAAGCGCGACAGGATGCCCGAGCGCATCGCACTTGACGAAACCTTGACCATTGCGGGAGCAAAACTTGACTGAAGCCCGTTGTGCGCGGATTCCGTCAGCTTGAGCCGACCAGGACGGTTTAGGTGCCCTACCAAGCGCTTGGCGAACACTATTCCGGACCAACGGACCCGTTTGAAGGCGAGCCCCGTTGACCTCCTCCAGTGTTCAGAATGACCAGCCATGGAGATGCCCGATGCCCTCTTCGCCGCCCGGCCGCTGGACAGCGTCCACGACATCCTGCCCCTCGTCGCGGTGTTCAACGCGCTGGGACACCGGCACAGGCTGAGCATCTTGCGGGCACTGGTCCAGAGCGACATCCCGCTGTCGGTGCCCCAGCTGCGGGTGCGTGTGTCCGGACCGGCCACCGTCCTCGAGCACCTCAAGACACTCAGGTCTGCCGGCTTCGTGGAGATGGTCGGTCAGGGCCGGGCATCCAAGTGGCGCGTCGTGCCCGGGAGTCTCGACAAGGCGGCTGCGCTGATCGCCACCGACCCGCACTGACGGTGGGCTGACCCACTGGACTCTGGTGGCTCTCAGCGCTGCACAGCGTCGAGGTCGGCCTTCGTCAGCAGCGACACAGTCGCGAGCTCGATCTCGCCGAGCGTGTTCTTTCCGGGCTCGGACCGGTCAATGGCGCAAACGACGGTGTGCACCGTCGCTCTGAGCTCGCGCAACGCGACGGCGGCGTTTCGCACCGCGCCGCCGGTGGTGACGATGTCCTCGATGAGCGTGACGGTCTTGCCGGTGAAGTCGCCCCCTTCGGCCAGCCTGCAGGTGCCGTAGGTCTTGGCCTCCTTGCGGACGAAGACCGCGGGGAGGCCGGTGAGCGAGCTGACCACGGTCGCGATCGGGACACCACCCAGCTCAAGGCCGCCCAACACCTCGGTGTCGGCCGGCAGCAACGGAACCATGGCTTCTGCGACGCGGCGCAGGAGGACTGGGTCACCCTCGAAGCGGTACTTGTCGAAGTACTCGTCCGTGATCGTGCCGCTTCGCAGCGTGAAGGTGCCGCGGATCCGGCAGGCAGCGTCGACGTCAGCAGCGAGGTCTTCCAGCTCGTGGGTCATCGGTGGATCGTCTCATCCCTGCAGAGGTGTCTTCCCGTCGACGACGTTGAGATCGCCGTGGACGGATCTCGTGGTGACGAGGAAGAATCAATGAGTACCGAGAGTGAGGACTCCTGATGGCAAAGGTCACAAAGGCTGCGTCCGGTGCGTCGCGACCCGAGCGCGCCGAACGGACGGTCTCCAAGCACGAAGCAAACCGCATCGCCGCTGCGAAGGTCTACGTGAAGGCACGGCGCAAGGCGGGACTGGCTGTGCCGACCTCGATCGAGAACCTGGCTGCGAAGTCTCGGTAGCTGCCTGAAGACCGACACCGGGCTGCTCGGTTGTGCGACTGCAGGCACGAGAGCCCCATGGATCTCTGGTGCCGCGGCGGCGGTTTGTGCAACGATGACGGCCTAGCTCCCCACCGTCCTCCGGGACTGGTGGGGCTTTTCGTTTCAGGCAGGGCCGGGCATCCGAGTGGTACGTCGTGCCCGGCAGCCTCGACAAGGCGGCTGCACTGATTGCGTCCGGCCCGCAGTGACGGTGTGCTGACCTGACCGCTGGGCTCAGGGGTCGATGACGTGCCACTTCTTCGGCAGCTTCCTCGGGAACGGCTTCCCGAGTAGGGACTGCACCACGTGCTCCAGGACAGGGGCGATGCCGCCGGTCTTGCCGTCGCAGAGCACGAGCCGCGAGGACGGGGCAGCACGACGCCAGGCGGCCTGGTTGTGCTCTTGCAGGCAGCAGAAGAGCAGGAGCGTCGGGGCGGTGATGCTGCCTGCGGGGAACGCCTCGTCGATCGAGCGCCAGTCCCGGTCCTCGATGCCGACGTCCTGGTCGACCCGGGACCAGTCATGGTCGACCGGTCCGATGAACCCGTCGTCCCAGCCGTGCAGGGTCGGCACGACGATGTCGGCCGTCGACCTCGTCACCGCTTCGACGAAGCCGTCCCAGTCGTCCGGGGCCGGGCAGATGCTGGTCCGGGCAGTCTCGACGCGGTACCTGGTCATCGCCCGTTGGATGGGGCCCCAGGCCTTGGCCATCTCATCCTGGTCCGTGTCGAAGTGGATGACGTGGACGCGGGTCGAGTCAGTCACCACGGGGATTGCCTTGTGCGTCAGTGAGCCTGGTGGAATGCCTCGACGACATTGGTCGGGATGCGACCGCGATCGGACACGGTGTACCCGTGCGTGCGCGCCCAGTCCCGGATCGCGGCCAACTGTGCGGGGTCGGTTGCAGCGCCGCGCTTTGCTCCTGACGACACCGTGGTCTTGCGGCCACCGGTGCGACGGGCAGCCGCGACGTACTTCTCGAAACTTTCGCGCAAAGTCGCCGCGTTGTCGCCGGAGAGGTCGATCTCGTAGGTGACCCCGTCCAAGGCAAAGCTGATCTGCTCTCCCCCGCCGGCCTCGATGTCATCGCCAGTCAAGTCGTCGATCAGCTGGATTTCAACGCGCTGCGCCATGGTGATTTCAGTCCACATCTCGTGAGGGGTTGCTGGTGCGATCAGTATGTGGTGTCCGTGCATCGCGGTCGGGAGAGTGGCGCGACTGAGCGGTGAGGTCATGTCGGTGGGGCGTCGCGCCACTCTCACCGGTCTGCTGCTCAACGGCGGCCCGGTGATGGGCCGGACTCAGGGCGCAGGTGTTTGGTCCGTCAGTCTCTGACTCGCTCGACGAGCTCTTCGGCACCGAGCAATCGGTCGATGTAGTGGCTCAGTCGGGCTTGGACCGCGGACCAGTCGTTGGGGTCGGCCGAGAACGTGGTGTCCTTGCTGACCGGCCACAGGAGACTGGAGACATCGATGGCGTTCGCTGAGCCTGGGGTTTTCCAGAGCAGATGGAACGCACCACCGGTTCGCCACTCCCCGTCCGTGGCGAGCAGATATCCGGCCCCGGTGTCGAGGTTGAACCACTCGATGTGGCCGATACCACCATGGGACCTGAATCGCTCGGTGTCCTGTGGGCTCCACTTCGCGGTGAGCTTGCTGGTGCAGGTGCGGATCCAGGTCATTGATGTGTCCCCTTCAGATGCTGGTCGGCAGAGCGGTTCTCCCTGTCCGAGAGTAGGTCAGAACATGATTCAGGAGGCTCTTGCGCTTGGTGGCGGCTCACACGACACCTTGTGGATTCCATGCCGCGATAAGAGCCCTTACCGGAAACCGGGGCCGGGGCCGGGGTCGTGGCCCCACCGAGAAAGCGACCCCGGCGACTACGCGGTCATAGCGAGCGACCCGCAGGCAAGCTCGGTGTCTGTGACCTGGGTACTCGCCGAGGACGGCAGTGATGTCACCCGTGGCGAGCTGCTGGTCCCGACCAGCGAGCCCATCGACGCGGGGGACCTCCTGCAGCAGGTCTTCCTACCTGAGCCGAGGACGGCTGACGGGCCAGCAGATCGACCTGGGTGACGTACACGGACACGATCCCGACGGCACCAGATGCTGTGATTCAGCATCACGTGTCGCCCTCGATCTTGCTGGTCATCCCATCTCCTGCAGCTCTGGGGCCCTGTCTCGCAGACCCACCCGCAGCGGTCGTCAGCCCGCCCCGTCTGTGCCCAGTGACTCACGCGACTGCGGGCGTTGTCGGTGGTCGCTGCTTGACTTCGCAGTGGTCGCCGACCGGCGGCCTTTCGGCGGAGACGAGACGTGGGGAGCATGCGGATGAGCAGCAGGACGCCAGAGGTGCAGCAGCGACGGGCCGAAGTCGCCGACGTGGACATGTGCCCGGCAAGCGGTCGGGACGCCGGTCGCATGATCGAGATCCCGGGATCCGACGACTGGAAGATCGCGTGCCCCGATTGCGGCGCGTGGTGGCACGGCGGCGGGATCCGGCTTCCCCGACACCAAGGTGAGGGGCCGCGATGACGACCGCCAACTCTCCCGAGCCCCCGCCGAACTTCGGCGACGAGGCGCGATCCCACCTCCAGGACGCCTCGGTCGCCGCGCGACCCGGCGGTGCCCCTGTCGATGATGCGTCCGGCACCGAGGACGACGACGACCTGTTCGAGGAGCTGCTGAGGCAGAGGTATCCGGACCCGGAGCACTCCCCCGCGCCGGACCGGGGGTCTGTTCCCGTGACCGGAGTGCTGACCAGGGACGCTGCAGACTCGGCCCCGAGGTCGGTGGAAGGCTTCTTCGACTACAGCCGGCCGAACAGCCTCGGTGCCTGGGCGCGATTCCTGCTGCCGTACCCGGCTCGCCTCGTGCTGTCCGCGGTCTGGTGCGTCCTCGCTGCACTTCTGGCCATCTACTTCGTGTTCGGGCCCTACGACCTCGTCGTGCCTACCTGGATCCTGGCGATCGCCATCGCCGGCGGGACAGTCCTCTCCTTCAAGGAGGTCAGGTTCGCGGCCCTGCCTGCCGTGATTGCCACCCCGGTCTGCATCGTCATTGCTCTCGTCGAGAACGAGGTCAGCAGGACGAAAGTGATCGACTTGGGCTGGGTGTGCGCCTGGGCACTGATCGCAGTCGTGTTCATGCTGTGGGACCGGCCGACGAGGCCCAGGTGGGCCGATCGTCCGGGGTCCACCTACCGCGACTTCGGGTTCCGCGACGAGACGCCGGAGCAAGTCGACGAACGTCGCGGCAGAGCCGACGCCTCCCTTGCCGCGATCCGGACGCAGTGGCGCTGGGGCAAACCCGGTGCCGCGATCGGTGCGGAAGGCAAGTTCGGCGACGACGGCAAGACCGGGGCCGCCGGCGAGCGGCAGGGAGCAGACGCTCTCGACCGACTGTCGCAGCGCCCGGAGGTCACGATCTTCCACGGCCTCCGGTTCCCGGGGTCGGAGCGGGCCGACATCGACCATGCCGTCGTCTCGGGCAACCGGGTCGCTCTTGTCGACTCCAAAGCTTGGAAAGGCGGTCACTACGCCCTGAGCCGGGACGGCGCGATCACCCGCAACGGCAAGCACTTCGCGGGTGGGGAGAGCAACATGCCCTACGCCGCCGCCCGGTTGCAGGACCGACTCCTGGAGGAACTCCCAGTCGATGTCGAGGTCAGGTCCTGGGTTCTCATGACCTCGGTCGGCGGCCACGCCACCGTGGACAACACCGGAGCGACCGACCTTCGCCTGGCGACAGAAGACTCCGTCGCCGGCGAGCTGGACGCCTGGTTCGGCGACGACCACTTCATCAATGCCGACGTCGTCACCCACTTCATCGATCAGTTGATCTGACGGGGCGACCGGCCATCACGGACGGCCCAGTCAAGCGGGGCTGCTTGCGCACCGCCCCCGACTCCTGGGACCGGTATGTGGTTCTCAAGGATGCGCATGGCGGCGGGTGAGCGGTGTGCGAAGAAGACCGTCCGACTGCTCAAGGGGCGGTCGTTCTGCGGGTGCGGCATGGCCCCGACGCTGCTGACGGCGAGGTCTTGGACGTACGGATCCGGAAAGATCCGAGGTTGCCGAGGAGGTCACCGGCGAGGCTGCCTCTGTCCGTTGTGCTCCATAGGCTCACGACATGACCTTCACACAACTGCACCGCGCACTCGGTCTCGGACCAGGGCCGTTGACCACCCAGCTGCTGGACGAGGCAGTGGCGGCCGGCGTCGTGGAGACCGACGGCCTTGATTGGAAGAGCGAGCTGCCCCCAGCCAAGGGTCTGGCGGGCACCGACTTTCCCAAGGACGTCGCCGCGATGGCCAACACCGGGGGTGGGTTGATCGTGTACGGCGTGACGGAGTCGCAGAAGGCGGCAGCGGAACGTGTCGATGTCGGCGGGTTCGACGAGGTGTACGAGCGATCGCTGCGCAGCGCAGCGATCAACGCGATCTCGCCCCCAGTGTTCGGCCTGGCCGTGCACCGGCTCGGCAGCGAAGGCCATCGCGCTGTGGTGGTCGAGGTGCCGGCGAGCGTCGACGGTCCGCATCTGATCTACAGGAACGAGTACTTCGGAGCCCCCGTCCGCAATGACGCGGACACCGTGGGGATGAAGGAACGCCAGATCGAGGCGATGTACCGCGCGCGGTTCGACGAACGCCGCCACTCCGCAGAGGGGCTGGACAACCTGTACTCCGAGGCCGCCGGCGGACGCGACGCCGCCAAGCGCGCTTGGTTCGTCGCCGTCGCCCGCCCACGCGTTCCGCGCCTCCACGGCACATTGACGAGAGAACAGGCCAGTGCGGTGTTCACCGAAGCGGCACAGTCGGCGCTGACCTACGCCGACCGCCGCGGCATGCATCCCCTGGAGAACGTCAACGCCCTCAGCCCAAGACCCGGTCTTCGCCGCTGGGTGACAGCCAACACGGCGATCGGCGAACGGTCACTCTGGAGGGAAGCATGGGCGAGTCTCCATCACGACGGCTCCGTGACGATCGCGACGTTCCGAGTCTGACCCTCCATTCCAAACACTTATTCGTACACTTGTTCGATGGGTCAGTCGAGGTCGGAGCGCACGTGGCGCACACCGCGCTCGACCCGGCACGTGTGGGTGAAGCTGAAGACGTCCCATCCCCACGAACCACCGCGGCAGGGACTGGTCGTGGCCTGGCGGAGGCGGTCATATCGGTGGTCCTGCCTGGTCGTGCTGGTCGACGATCAGGTTGAGGACGGCGACGAGCCTGTGGTGGTGATGCGCTGGGTGTCCGCCGATCAGCTGCGACCGGTTCCGGCTGACCCAAACCGTGCGTTCGGGCTCTGGTGAACCGCCGACCAGCAGAACCCCGCGGCCGCGTCAGCATGACTAATCTCCCTCAGATGGACGACGGGATCGCACTGGCAGAGGCCGGGCCAGTCAGCAGCGGTGCCGATGTCAGGTCGGCAGCTCGGGTCTTCGCCGCGCTCGGCAACCCGACACGCCTGAAAATGGTGCAGCTGTTGCACCAGCGAGGCGAGATGACGACCGCTGAGCTCCGAGTGAGCGTGCCCACCGGCGACGTCGCGGTTCATCTCCAGGTGCTCGTTGAGGTGGGCCTGGTGGACCGAGCAGGTCGCCGCCGCATGTCCGGCGCACCAGTCATCTACGTGTTGGCCGACGGCGCGCTCGATGCGGTGCGCGATCTGCTGCGTTGACCCTCTGCTCGTGGCCGTTCGCCTACGGTCTGCCCTGTGACCTACGGTCCGTCCCGTGATCTACGCTTCCACCGCATGACCAACCAGCACTCCACCGCGTCGTCGAGCCCAGCCATGTCGACGTACGAGCGTCAACGGTGGGACGAACTCCAGGCAATTTGGGCGAAGAAGGCGGAACGCAGGAAGGTCCTCCCTGCGCCGGCGAAAAAGGCGCTCTCAAGCGCCACCGACCGTACAAAGCGTGCGGCTGTCAGGACCGGCCAGGCCGTCGCTAACGCGACACCGACGATGGTCAAGGATTTCGCTGGCGTCACCCTGGACACGGCCCTTGTTCCCACCGCCGAGGGTCTTGTTCGCGTCCTGGAACTCGCCAACGAGTGGGTCGTGGAACTCTCCGATCCCGAGCGTGTGCTGAAACATCACCGCAAAGCGGGTCGCCCCGTCGCCTCGATCGAAGACCTACGGTCACTCGATCTGGAGGTCTTGGACGAGGTCACACGCAGAATGGCGCTCCGCTGGCGGACCGTGGGCGCGGGAGAGGGCGCTGCCCTCGGCGCACTCGCCATGATCCCGGTGCCAGTCGTCGCCAGCGCCGGGGCGATCACCGCCGATCTGTTAGTGATGCAGGCCCTGACGGGGGCGGTCGCCGCACGTGCCTGCTACGCCTACGGGTTCGACGCGCGCGACCCCGACATGAAGCACATGATCGACAAGATGGTGACCCGCTCATATCGGAACCAAGCCGCGAAGGCACGAACGACCAGGAGTGCCGGTGCAGCGTTCAGGGCTTCCAAGGATCGCCTCAACTGGAGCAAGAAGCTCCGCGAAGACCACCGCCTCATGGCCGCCATGGAGAAGCTGCTCAAGCAGGTCGGCGACGGGAGCCGGGTCCCGGTGAAGAACGCGCGCATGGGGATGCCCCTTGTTTCGATCTTCGTCGGCATGGGCACCAACTCATACGTGCTGGGGGACACCGCGAAACATGCACAGAACTACGCCGCGACGATGCTGCTTGCTCGGAAGCACGACCTGCCGTTGCCGGCCAATCTGGTGCATGACGCCGATCTGGACGACACCCAAGGAGCCGGCGACGATTCGGAATTCACCGTCTGACTGAGCCCGCGGTTCATACTTGCCACATGAGCGCCACCGACGACGACACCGACGCCACCTGGCTCTGCCACGGCTGCGGCAGCTACGCCGTGCCCGAGACTGAGGACGAATGCCCCGAGTGCGGTTTCGATCGGACGTCCCTCGACCCGGACGACCCCTACAGCGGCGAGAACGCCGGGTTCCAGTTCGGCTGAACGCTCCGACTGCCCATCACCACGGGATGTGATCAGGCGGATGGACCCCGTCAACGATCGTCAGCGTGATGTTCTTGCCTGGATCGGCGACGGATGCCCGAGCCGGGACTGGCCCGACTACACCCATCGCGCGTCTGCCCGTGCACTGGCCGGTCGCGGCCTCGCGAAGGTCAGCGGCCACGGCCCCACTTGGAAGGCGACGATCACGGACCGTGGTCGCGCCTACCTGGATCACGGCCCGGGGCCGCGCCCGAAGGCGAAGCCAATGCCGCGCACCGGCCCTCCGGCCCCACGGTCACCAGGCCGCCCCGAGTCTGCGCCTATGGCACCACCGGACCCGCCTGCGGTGCCGGTGCCGACGACGGACAACTCTGCACACGCCGTGGCGAAGACCCTGACTCGACGGACGGATCTCTCCATCTCGCAGGCCATCCGTGGCAGGGCTGTCGGGCTGCTCCAGACACTCGCCTACGAGGCAGCTCGTCGCGGGTTCGACTGTTCCGTACCAGAATCCGGCCCGGTGCTCGTCCTGACGATCAACCACATCGACGTCGAGTTCACGCTGCACGAGGAGAAGGTCCGCGGGACCGCCGTCGCCGAGGAAGACCGCGCCAAGGTCAGGTACTCCTGGCAGCGGGCACCGCTCCAGCGCGTCGAGCAATGGACAGGCCGCCTCGTCCTGACCCTCGTGAAGGACCCCTACAACAGGGCGTTCTGGGCCGACCGGAAGCGGTGGACGTTGGAGAGCCGCCTGTCGCTGGCACTCGACGCCGCGGAGGAATGGGCTGGGATCGTCAAACGTAGGCAGGACGACGCCGAGGCCGCGAGGCAGGAGCGGCGTCGGCAGTGGGAGCAAGCGGTGCCTCAGGCCAAGACCGACTATGTGGACTCGCTCAACCGGGAGCGAGTCACCGCGCAGCTCGAGGCGATGCACCGGGCTGCGGACCTGCGCGCGTACGCCGACGCCGTCGAGAACGTCTTGCCGGGGCTCGCCGACCAGGAGCAGTCCGCGGCTCGCGAGTGGGCCTCGTGGATCCGGCTCGAGGCCGACCGCTGCGATCCGCTGCTCGTGACCGCCGAGCTCCGGTACCACCGTCCCGAGAACCTGCCGTGGGTCGAGGTCGACCGGTTCATGCCGCGCGGCATGAGCAGCCTCAAGCCGCCGGAGTGATCAATCGGGTTGCACCCGAAGCATTTCGACCGTCTCGCCCAGTGCCATCGCCAGGCGGTCCGCGTCTGCGCTGTGGCCGTGCTTCCGAAGTGCCGCGATCGCGTCCTCCGCGACGAGCCCTACCCGATGAATCTCCTTGCGCAGCTCCGTCAGCTCGTCCCACCTGTCGACGGCGTCGACACCGCACCACGCGCGACGCAGCTCACGCGACTGCCGGTAGCCGTTCTCGTCCTGCTCCCGCACGATCGCGACCTCCTGTTCCAGGTCTCGGTAGGCGTCCCGCCTGCGCCACCGGAAACCGTGGATCAGCTCGTCCTGCAGACGTCGCTCCTCCTCTGCGATCTCACTCAGCACCCGGTCGGGCATGCGGCGCGCGAGTGCCTGGGCAACCGCGAGCTTCACGGGCCAGGGCGCTACTACCTCCCCGTCCTCTTCGAAAGACACCGGGTGGCCCGTCAGGTCGTCAGCCGGTAGGCCCGACAGTTCGCTCAGCGCAGCGACATCACGGATCCTGATCACACCCCAGACATCTTCCGCGGCGACCTCCAGCGGGACGAGGAGGTCGAACACGGTCTCCGCAGCCATCGCCTCAGCGTCGTCGTTTCGTGGCCCGGGCGCGCACACGGCGTCCCATCGCTGCTCGCGCGCGACGAACGTCTCAGCGTCGGCCCACGGCACCTTCAGTCGTGCCGGCGGCACCCATTCCTCGCGTCCCTCCGCGTCCTCGCCCTCGAAGCGGATCCGCACACGGGAAGGTTTCTGGGTCCCGTGACGCACGACCCGCACCGGCACCAGGGGATCAACACCCCGTGCCCGGTACGCCCAGACCTCATCCACCACCGGGTCCACTGTCATCCCTCGCCGCCCTCCGAGTAGCAGTCACTCCCCGTTGTGCATTGTGGCTAGCCCCGCGCCAGCCCTCACACCCATGCCTCCGGGGTGCTTGACTCAGGCCGCCGGCGACTCCCCCTCGACCGTCTCGGAGTGGGCAGCCCGATACGCCGTCACGACGGCATTCGGGATCTGTCCATGGTCGGCGACCTCGTAGCCCTCGGCCTTGGCCCAGGCGCGGATCTCCGCCCGCTCCTCAGGCGTCGTCTGCGGCACGCGCCGCGGGGTCGACGGCTTCGCCGACATCGGGCCCAGCTTGCGACCCCTTGCGACGTACGGCGCGAGCACCTCCTCCAGGGCCGCTCGCTCGGCCGGCGTCATGTCGAGCTCGAGGACCTCACCCTTGATGCCGAGCAGGGTCGTCTCGGCACCGGGCTCACCGCTGATGTCGGACTCCACGATCTTCATGTTTCGAGTAACCATCTGCTTGCTCCTTCGTCAGTTGTCCAGGCAGCCAGACTGCTGGAACATTGAGGCGAGGCCTTCCTCAGCCTGCTCAGGCGATGCCGCCCCCCGCTCAATCTCGTCGCGGATGATGTCGAATTTGTCCTGGGGCATCCCCAGGCACTCGGCCATCTCCGCCTCCGTCATCGAGTCCAGCTTGGTCCGGATCTCTGCACGCTCCGTCTCGGCAGCACTCGCCTCGTCCTGACGCTTCGTCTCACGCTCCTGCTTCTCAGCGGCTGCGTCCGCGCACTGCTGGTCGAACTGCGACTTCGACTCACCGGCGTCCTGGCGCGTGAACGTGTCCGGCTCGTCCCACTTGCTGGGGTTGGCGTCGTTGCTCGAGATGGTCACCGACGACTCGGTGAACGTCACAGTGTCGTCGCCCTCGAAGCGACCTTCCTCCAGCCAGACCACGAGGTTGCGTTCGTCGTTGAGCTCTCCGACGCTCGTCCCCTGGTTCTCGCCCTCGCACTGCATCCGGGTGTACGTCAGCTTGTCCCCGTCGATGACGACGCTGGTGAGGTCGTCGCTGTCCTCGGCGAAGTAGTCACCGTTACCGCTGGAGGCGTCGTCGCTACCGCACGCCGCGAGACCGATGCCGAGTGCGATGAGGACGGACGTCCGTGCCGCCTTGCTGGTGATTGTCGTGGTCATGCAGTTCTCCCCTGGTTGGCTGAGGTTCGCTGGACTGGCCGCTCCGTGGGACAGGCCGGCCACCAGTCGGAACCCCCGCCCCATCGAGCACGCCCGTGACGAGTCGATTGCGGACAAGATAACCGGATAGGCGCTTTTACGCCACTGTGCAAAGAACGCGCCATGGTGATCGTTGAGGGATGCCGACACCTGTCCCGGACCTGCGCGCACTGGGCATCGAGATCGCGAGACTCAGACACGAGGAGAACTTGTCGATCGACCGACTCGCGGAGGCGGCCGAGGTCCACCGCAAGACCCTCATCCAGATCGAGGCCGGCCGAGTCGCAGCGCGGATCTCGACCCTGCACGCCATCGCCCACGCTCTGGGCGTGCCACTCAGCGAACTGGTGACCCCGCTGTGCGCCAGGCATCAGAAGTCGGTGCGGACACCAGCGCCGATCATCTGACCTCGCAGGCCGATCAGCTGGTGCCAGCCCATGACCTGACTGATCGCGGGCACGAGGACCTTGTCCCAGCGGTCCCCAAGTCGGTGCGCCATGAGTGTTGGCCGGTGCAGAGCCGTCCTGCTCGAGGTGACATGCCGTCGAGCCCAACAGGTAGCGACGAGTGGCCCACAAGCCGATCGATCAGTGGCGCTTGGGTGTCGGTCAGGGCACGATGCACACTCGCCATCCCGGTGCGCCAGAAGCGAAAAGCAGCAGAGTCACTCCCCCGCGGCTATGGTCGAGTCCATCACTCTCAGGGGGCGCTGTCATGACATACCACTCGTTCACTCGACCCGGATTCGCCGGAGGACGACACACGGTGAACGACTGGATGGACTGGATGCTGGATCAAGCCGACTTCCTCATGCCGGTCGGCCCACACCACCAACTCGGCTGCGAACTGTGTCACGGAGCTGTGGGGTTCATCGGAGACGGCCCGAACGTGTGGCCGCGATGCCCCCAGTGCCGTGGGTACGGCGACGTCATCGACAGACTCGTGCCCATCACCTACAGCATCGACGCGGGGCTTGAGTCGGCGTTGCATCGCTACAAGGATTTCGGAGCAGCGTGGCGCTGGCTGCGATTGCCGCTGGCGTGCCTTGTACACACCTTCCTTACCGAGCACGGCTCGTGCATCGATCAGGCCGCGGGCACGATCGACGTAGCTACGTGCGTTCCGTCGAACAACCAGGACCGCGCCTTTGACCACATCGACGGGTTCCTCCGTGGGGCCGTGAGAGGCGACCCATCCCTGGATCGCTTCGCTTGGGAGCCAGGTCTCGTCAGCAGGGACCCGGCAACGAGCAGGCCAGAGCGTGGCGAGCTGAAACCGTCGGCCTACCGGGTCTCGCGGCAGTTGGAACCGGGGTCGGCCGTGCTGCTCTTCGACGACACGTGGACCTCAGGATCGTCAGCTGCCAGCACGGCAGCCGCCCTGAAGGCGTCAGGAGCCGGCGACGTCACCGTGCTGACGCTCGGGCGACAGTTGCGGTCAGATGGTGAGTGGGGGACGACCCCAACACTGTGCAAGGACCGACGTCAGAGGTCTTGGCGTCGCGACCAGTGTGTGCTGTGCTGCTGACCACCCGGAGGTCTTCCGAGGGAGGTTCACTCCACTGTCGGTGCGCGGTGGCAGGGTGAGGTTGGAGGTGGAGTCCATGGATGTCTCGCAGCGCCGGCTGTCCTACGCTGGGCAGATGAATACCGCAGCCCTGCAGGAGCATGCAGCCCTCGTGGCGATGCTGCGCACGCTCGCCAAGGGTGAGCGGTGGGCCTCGGTAACCGAGCGCGTTCTTGAAGCAGGCAGCGCCGTCAATGCGTGGCAGGAGAAGACTGCCGATGCTCTGCTTCCCGACCCCCAGCTCGATGCCGCCCTCGAAGGAGCCAAGTCCGATGTGCGTGCGTGGGGCGAGGCGGGCTGGCGCATGGTCGGGATTCTGGACGATATTTACCCGGCGCGCCTGCGCGAGATCCACCAAGCGCCCCCGTTCCTCTTCGCGTCAGGCGATCTCCGGGCACACGACCCCGCCATCGCCGTCGTCGGATCCCGGAACGCTTCCGCGCGTGGGCTCGACATCGCGGCTTCCATCGCAACGACCCTGGTGAGTGAGGGAGTCACCGTTCTGTCTGGTCTCGCCGCAGGCATCGACGCCGCCGCCCACACAGCCGCGTTGGCCGCTGGCGGGCGGACCGTTGCGATCATCGGTACAGGGATCTCCAGGCAGTATCCGGCTGCGAACAGGGAGCTCCAGTACGAGATCGAGTCCCGGGGCCTGGTCCTGTCCCAGTTCTGGCCAGAGGCTCCGCCGCAAAAGCACAGCTTCATCATGCGTAACGCCGTCATGTCCGGCTACGGCCGCGCCACCATCGTCGTCGAAGCCGGCGAGCAGAGCGGAGCGCGCGCCCAGGCCAGGCTCGCTGTCGAACACGGCCGGCCCGTCATCCTGACCGAGCAGGTCGTGAACGCCAATGATTGGGCTCGGAAACTCGTGAAACGTCCAGGAGTCCATGTGGCAACTGGTATCGACGAGGCCCTCGCTATCGTGCGCGACGTCCTCAATCGGGAGCACGCGGTGGGTCAGCTGCTGGATGACCTCGTCGGCATCGGCCTGTGACGAACGAACCCACAGCGCACATCGGGTCCGCGCTCGTCGAAACTGCAGGAGGATTCCTTCGCAATCCCGGCGGCCCGGGCACCTGCACACGATGCTTCACCCCAACACTCCCTGGGCCGACATGTCCCGGCTGCCGCGGTGCCGCCATGCTCGAGGACGGCATCGACCTGCTCGGGGTGGTGACGTATGCGGGGTACCTCGACCCGATCGCCCAGTCCGGGCACGTGATGCGCGGGTACAAGAACCCTGCGATCCCTCGCGGTAGCCACTGGCAGACCGTCAGGCTGATGGCTGCCTTGGGTCTCCTGTGCCACCGCGACTGCCCAGGCAAACTCCTCGGACAGCCCCCGACGGCGTGGGCCACCGTGCCCTCGCTCCCCGCGACGCCGCAGCCTCAGACGCACCCCCTCAACGAGATGGTGCGGCAGCTGGCACGGCAAGGCGGCCACGAAGTGGTGCTGGAAGCCAAGGGTCACGTGCAGAATCCC
Source organism: Nostocoides vanveenii (assembly GCF_039531165.1). Lineage (NCBI taxonomy): Bacteria > Bacillati > Actinomycetota > Actinomycetes > Micrococcales > Intrasporangiaceae > Nostocoides > Nostocoides vanveenii. The sequence continues at coordinate 31,307 of NZ_BAAAPN010000059.1, forward strand.
AGAGCCATCAACGCGAGTCACTTCACCGTTCGCGCCGATTCCGCCCGCGGACGCCACATCCTGCTCATCGACGACACCTGGACCGGCGGGGGCCACGCAACTTCTGCGGCGATGGGACTCAAGGCGGCTGGAGCAACGCACGTATCCGTACTTGTTCTTGCCAGGTGGCTGTCGATCGGTTGGGAAGCCACCACAACGGCTTGGGCAAAGCGCGCCCTGACGGCACCTGACTTCCGCCCCGACGTCTGCCCGTGGACGCAGGGTTCCTGTCCCTAGCCCGAGGCCACTCAAACCGATCCGACCCAAGCCGTCAGGTCTCGGATTCGCAGGTTCCGCTCCGCATCGACCGGAGCGATGATGGGCATGACGAGGAGGTGAGCACTCATGACAATCAAGGTGACGCCCGACCAGGTCGACAATGCTCGACTGCTCATGGCTCTAGACAGGGCAGACGGTCGTACATCCGACGAGTGGGTCGTGCGCCTCGCGAACGCCAGACCCGCAACACCGGTGGAGCACCCGCATACGCCGCTTGACGACCCAACCGCCGCACCTGAACCCGAACCCCGCGACTGAACTCTGGACTTCTCGCGCTGCAAGGACGAGCGAACGGCCGTAGCGTGCCCGGCATGGGTGGGGACAGCGACCGAGGCAGGATCCCGGCGTGGGTATTGCTGGCGCTGCTGCTGTTCGTGGTCTGCCTGCTCGTCGGCGACCCCTTCGGGTGAGGGACGCCGTGGCGCTCCACGCACCGCCACGGCATCAAACTCCACTCGAGGTCGACCTACACGGGATCGTCTGCCATCCGTTGTCTCCGTGACTGATACAGGTACTGGCCGATAAGTCGGATGAACTCGTCGGCCCGCTCGTTCTCGCCCGTGAGCGCGTCCGTGAGTTTCCCGAACGCGCCCTCGTTGAGCACGGCCGCGTCGGTGAGGGTCTCGCGCAGGTCCGGCGACGTGAGGAACTGGTCCTCGGCGTTGTGGTCGATCTGGTCGGCGATGCGACCATCCTCCTCAGCCATGCCCGCCGCCGCGATGACGAAGCCCTCGATCTGCGGGTCGGCGAACTCGGAGCCGAACAGCGCGTTGATGCGGGAGACCACCTCGGAGAGCAGCTCTTGCTGAGGGTCCTTGCTGGGGGCGTGTGTACCGATGCCGGTGATGCCTCGTACTGCTGGGGTCTCTTGGTCACCGGCCAGGCCGATGTCGGCCTTGCCATGATCGATCTGGCGCACCCGGCGCAGCTCGAGACCCGACACGTCCGCGTCGATCTCCTGCCCATCGCCGGGCAGCAGGTGCACCAGCTGGCGCAGGAACTCCGCGAGCTTCTCCAGGTCGGACGTGCCGTAGTCGATGACCTGGGACATGAAGTCGTACAAGCGGACGTAGGAGCCGCAGTCCTTGCGGAAGGTGTGTAGCTCGTCGAGGGCCTGCTGGTCTCCGCTGTTCTCTGCCTCGGCCTTACGCGCGATGTACTCATCCCGCGCAGGGGTGACCGCTGCGTTCAGCGCCGCGTGCGACTGCACCGGTGCCCACCACGCCTGCGCGTACCGCTCGACGTCGTTCGGCGTGTAGATCCTCGTCTCGGCCAGTTTCGCTGCGAGACGGTGGACGAGGTTCGGATCCGTCTCGGTCTCGACGTGCGCCTCGAGGTAGTAGGTGAGGAACGCATCCTGGATCTCCGTCGGGTCGTTGACGAAGTCCAGCACGAAGGTGCGGTCCTTCACCTCGCCCGACGGTGCCCGGTAGGTGCGGTTGAGCCGGGACAGGGTCTGGACCGCATGCACGTCCGGCAGCTTCTTGTCCACGTACATCGCGCACAGCAGCGGCTGGTCGAAGCCGGTCTGGAACTTGTCAGCGACGATCATCAGCCGGTAGTCGGGCCGGCGGAACTCCTTGGCGAGGTCCGAGCCGAGGCCGGGGTTCATGCTCGCCTCGGTCGCGTCGACCAGTCCGAACTCCTCGTCGCTGATCTTGTCCGAGAACGCCACGATGGTCTGGTAGCCGTAGCCCTTCTTAGCGAGGTACTTGTCCGTCTCGATCTTGTAGCGCACGGCGGCTTGGCGGGAGTCGGTGACGACCATGGCCTTGGCGTGCCCGTCCAGCAGATGCGCGACTGAGGTGCGGAAGTGCTCGACGATGATCTCGACCTTCTGCCCGATGTTGGACGGGTGCAGGTTGGCGAACCGCATGATCTTGCGCGTGGCGACCTTCGGGTCCACGAGCCGATCCTCGGTGGCTTCGTCGTCGGTCATGGTCGTGAGGATGCCCTGCTCGCCGCGCTGCTCGATCTCGAACGCGGTCTTGTACGTCTGGTAGCCGCGCAGCACGTCGAGGATGAAGCCCTCCTCGATGGCCTGCCGCATCGGGTAGACGTCGAACGAGACCGGCTTGCCGTCATCGCCAGGTCGGCCGAACAGCGACTTCGTCTTCGCCTTGGGCGTGGCCGTGAACGCCAGCATCGACACGTTCGCCGCGCCGGCACGCGCCGCCGTCTGGGCAGCGATCTTCCGTTCCAGGGCGAGATCGGCCTCGATGAGCTCGTTGACGACGTCCTGGGAGTCGACATCCTCCTCGGTGGTGACTTCCCCACCGTCGGTGAGGACCTTCTTCAGATCCGTGGCCGTCTTGCCGGACTGGGAGGTGTGGGCCTCGTCCACGATGACCGCGAAGTTCTTGTCACCCAGCGTGGACTCCAGCAGCCCCTTGACGTAGGGGAACGTCTGGATGGTGACGACGATGATCAGCGCAGAGCCTGTCAGGGCATCGAGCAGCGCGCGCGACTTGGAGCCGCCGGAGCGACGGATGGCGGTCGAGTCGATGACCGCCACGGTGCCGACGGTGTCGTCGACCTGCTCGACAGCCTGCTGCAGCTGTGCGTCCAGGACACGGCGGTCCGAGACGATCAAGACCTTGTCGAACACCTTGGTGTTGGAGGCATCGTGCAGGCGCGCGAGCCGGTGCGCCGTCCACGCGATCGTGTTCGTCTTGCCGGAGCCGGCCGAGTGCTCGATGAGGTAGCGCTTCCCCGGGCCCTCATCGGTGATCGCACGCACGGTCTTCTCCACCGCTCGCCACTGGTGGTAGCGCGGGAACATCAACGCGGTGGAGCGCTTGATCTTGCCCGTGGCCGGGTCCTCTGTGGTCTCTGACTTGAGGAACATCTGGGAACCGAGGATCGCCAGCCAGTTGTCGCGCTGCAGGACCTCTTCCCACAAGTACGAGGTGGCTGCACCGGTGGGGTTGGCCGGGTTGCCCGCCGCGCCGGTGTCCGCGTGGCCGCGGTTGAAGGGCAGGAAGTACGTCTTCTCCCCCGCCAGCCTCGTGGTCATGTGGACCTGGTTGTCATCGAGTGCGAAGTGCACCAGGGCTCGGGTGCCGAAGCCGAGCAGCGGCTGACCTGCCGGGTCGCGGTCCTTGCGGTACTGCGTGACCGCCGTGCGCCACTCCTGCTTGAAGGAGGACTTCAGCTCCGCGGTGGCCACCGGCAGTCCGTTGACGAAGAACACCAAGTCGATCGAACGGCTGTCACCGCGCTTCGGCGAGAAGTACACCTGTCGGGCGACCCGCAGACGCACCTTGCGGTAGTTCTCGGTCACCTGGGGGTTCAGCGTCGTGGCGGGGCGGAACTGGCACATCCGCAGGTGCGCGGTCGCGCCGCGCGTGTGGGAGAACTTCCGACGGAGCACGTTCAACGTGCCGCCGCCGGAGGACATGGGCGTATCGAGCTTGGTCACGAGCGCGTTGAGCAGCGCCTCGCGATCGGCCGGCTCGCTGGGGGTACCGACCCGGACGACCTTGGCGTACTCCTCCGGCTGGGTCTCCGAGAGCCACCAGTGCACATCCTCGGGCCACAGCGCACGCCGCGCGTCGTAGCCGGCATCCGTTGGGCTGTACTCCCAGCCGTGCGCTGCGAGGTACTCCGCGATCTCGGCCTCGAACGCTGCCTCCTGGGTCCCGTCAGGTGCCGCCATCGTGTTCAGCTCGCCTTCCGTGATGCCGTGCCTACATCGATCTGCCCGGTCACCGCCGCGGTGATCAACGCCGAGCGACGTTCCTTGGCAAGGGCGATGTGCTCCTCTGCCTTGGCGATGAGGGCGTCGATCGCTTCGGTTTCTGTCTTGATTTGCCTCGCAGCGCGGACCTGTTCATCCATGGGTGGGATAGCTACCTCGATGTCGGCAAGGTCGGGCCAGTACAACCGCCACTGAGAAGGGCGAATACCTCGAGAGCGAACCCGGTACTGAACCACCATTCGAGGCGATCGCAACAGGTAGTGCGCGAATACAGGGTCCAAGTCGGTGGTGCTTGGTCGGAGCACTTCGTAGTCGGCGCTGACGATGCCCCGGTGAGCAGACACCCCCAGCGAGCCCGACCATGCCTTCATCTTGTTCACGACTAGGTCGCCAGGACGAACCACGAGGTAGCGATCGACGTTTTCGGGGGTCTTGTTGAAGTTGTCGGATCGTGACGACTTCGGGATGACGCCAAGCTCCCGATAAACCGAGAGCACCTCTTCGTCAGGACCATTGGCCTCATTCGATGGGCGGTACAGCCACCTCATACGGCAAGGAGCGCCATCTACTTCGGCCAGCACATGATCAAGCACTGATCGTTTGCGCTCGGCGAGCAGACTCAGCAACAACTCCTGCTTGGCCACCAGCGCGTCGATCTGGGCTGTCTCCTGGTCCAGGTAGTCGGCGATGGCGCGCTGCTCGTCGAGTGGTGGGAGCGGAATGGTGACCTTGCTGAGGTCCGTGCTTCGGATTCCGACGCGAGTCACGCCCGCCGCGAGAACCCCCCATTGTCGAGCGACGGGCTCCGATGCGAGGGCCCAGTACAAGAACTTTGGATGTGTTTGGAGATGGTTGGGCCGAACAATTGCTAGGTGGTATCCGCAAATGAGGTCGTCGGCCTCATACTTGACGAAAGCCGGAACGCCGATGTCATCCGCGGTCTCCGAGTCCTTCGTGATGAGTGTGTCTCCGACTCGGATTCGGAACCTCTTGATCTGCTCCGGTGTGGCCGTAGCAGTCATGAAGTCGAGAGTCCCGTCGATGGCGTCGTTCTTGTAGACGTCGACGTAGTTGCAGAGTCGCACGGTCGGCTGACCTTCCACCGTGTGCTTGTCGACGTTGCTTGTCCAAGCAGCTGCAGCCTCGAACAGACGAGCACCCCTCCACCCCGGTGGCATGTCTCCGAGCCACTTGTGAACCCGTCGGGAGACAGCGCTTATGGTCGCCTGGGTCACGCCTCCACCTCCCGCAGCATCTCCAAGATCTCGGCGACGACGCGGTTCAGGTCTGCGTCGATCTCCTCAAGCGGCCGCGGCGGCTCGTAGGTGTAGAAGTGCCGCGTGAACGGGATCTCGTAGCCGGTCTTGGTCTTGGTCCAGTCGACCCAGGCGTTCTCGACGTGGGGCTTCACCTCGGCATCGAAGTAGGCCTGAACGGTCCCTTGGAGCGCTTCGTGGGTCTTCGGGTGGTCACCCCAGCCGAAGGGGACGTTCTCGGTGTCGCGCAGTGCCGGGTCGGGTTCCGGCTCACCCTTGTTCTTGCCGGACGGGACAACGCACACGTCGGCGGTTTCGTCGTGGACACCGATGGTTTGCCACAGGGCCTTGCGCTGGGCCGCGGTGAGGGTGACGCCACAGCCGCCCAGATGCTTGCCGAGGTCACGGTTGAACGTCTCCCGGTTCAGGTACACCGCGTCACCGAACGACTCGAGGGCTTCACCCAGCCCGTCGACCTTGCCGAGCGTCTTGTGCTCTGTCACGGCGCTGACGGTCTCGCTCGTGCACTGGAAGCGCAGCTGCAGCGGACGCTCGACCGTGACGGTCCAGTACGCGAAGTCTCGGTTGGAGAACACCTTCACCGGGACCTGGATCTCGTCGTCCTCGGCCGACTGGTCGGCGAAGGCACGCACGATCGCCTCGCGCTGCTTCTGGGCGATCTCGACACGCTTGGAACCAATCGACTTGCGCAGCTTCGAGCCCAGTTCGGTGGCATCGATGAGGCGGATCTGGCCCTTGCGATCCTCGGGCTTGGCGTTGGTCAGGATCCACAGGTAGGTGGCGATGCCGGTGTTGTAGAACATGTCGTTCGGCAGCGCGACGATCGCTTCGACGAGGTCGTTCTTGAGCATGTGACCCCGGATCTCCGAGGGGCCGGAGCCTGCGCCGCCGTTGAACAGCGGCGAGCCGTTCAGGACGATGCCAGCGCGACCTCCGCGGCCGGTGTCATCGACGTCGCGCATCTTGGACGCCACGTGAAGCAGGAACAGCATCGCGGCGTCGCCCACCGCCGGCAGGCCCGGCGCGAACCTGCCCTGGCCGCCGCGGGCGTGCTCGCCCTTGACCTCGGCCTCCACAGCCTTCCAGTCGGTGCCGAACGGCGGGTTCGACAGGACGTAGTCGAAGCGCTGGTTCTCGAACCGGTCGACCACGAGGGTGTCGCCCTGTCGGACGTTGGACGGGTCCTGACCCTTGATGAGCAGATCGGCCTTGCAGATGGCGTACGTGCGCGGGTTGATCTCCTGACCGAAGAGCGCCGTGGACGCGTCGGGGTTCAGGTCGTGCAGGTGCTCGTCGGCGACGGTGAGCATGCCGCCGGTGCCGACGGTGGGGTCATAGATGGAACGCACAGCGCCACGCTCGCGTAGGGCCTCGGTGTCGTCGGCGTAGACCAGGTCGACGAGTAGCCGCACCACGTCGCGCGGCGTGTAGAACTGGCCGGCACCGTCATTGGCGGACTCCGCGAAGCGGTAGATGAGGTTCTCGAACAGATCCCCCATGTCGGCGTTCGAGACGTTGTCCGGCGACATGTCGATGCCCTCGAAGTGGCGGACCACCTGGGCAAGTCTGTTGCGCGCATCGAGTGTGCGGATCACGTTCTCGAAGTCGAAGGACTTGAAGACGTCGAGGTTGCCCGAGAACCCGCCGACGTAGTCGATGAGGTTCTCCGCGAGGTTGTCCGGGTCCTGCAGCGCCTTCTCGAGCGTGTAGTCACTCGTCGTCCAGAACGCCAGGCCGGCGCTGTCCTCGGACCGGGTGGCGATCTTCAGGCGTGTCCGGCGCTGCTGCTCGCCGTCGTACTTCGCCACGATCTCGGCCATCGCCTCACGGTGCGGGGCCATGACGCACTCGAGGCGTCGCAGCACCGTGAACGGCAGGATGACTGAGCCGTACTCGGCCTCGGAGTACGGACCGCGCAGGGTGTCGGCGACACTCCACACGAAGTTGGACAGAACGGACACGGCACTCCTGGTCAGGTGAGAGCGGATTCGACTCGTGCACCGACCCTATCCACGTGGGGTGACAATGCTGCGCGGGTCGCGCACTCCATCGGACAACGGGTGCCGAGGGGCTGCTCGCGCCGCGCGGCCACCTCTGCCCTGAGCTCGGCCAACCACAGCGCGACCGACGGAGCCCGCGTCCCCGCGCGGGCGGGCACTACCCTTGTGCCTCAAGGCAGTTCGGGCTTCGATATCGAGGAGACAGTTCACGACGCAGGGCGGCTCGTTGATCCAGATCTCTTCGACCGCAGGATCGTCGAAATACTGCTGGAGCGGACCGAAGCCGGCGACGGCGTCGAGGATCGACTTGGCTGCGGCATCCAGATCGGGCAGTCGTGGCAGCGCACCGGAGATCGAGCGATCGTCATAGTCGGCGACGGCGTCGCGGACGACCCGGCGAATCTCGACGGCATCGACCACGGGGTCGAGGGCCGAACGTCGGATGAGATCACGGACGTCACTTTCGATGACGGCGACAGCATCCATCGGTCCCCCTCAGGTCCAGATCGGCTCGCCCGCACGAGCCTGACTGATTCGGACCATATGGCGGCTTCGCGAAGCGCGCATCCGGAGGACGCGAGTTATCCACAAGCAGGCCAGGACCGGGCGAAAAATTGGGGTGCCTTTGACGAAGTCCTTACTCGCCCTTTACTCGGAGGACCGCGCGACGGGAGCACGCGGCGACGGCGGATCTTCGGAGCCCGCATATCGGCTCACCCGGCAGCGACCGCGAGGGCCTGATCGTGCCCGTGCCGAGCCAGCGCGTCCGCGACCCAGCCGGCAGCAATCAGGTCGCCGAGAACCGCGTCGAGCCATTCCCGGACTGCGGCATCCCGGTCCACCGCGGTGCCGGCGGCTTGGTGGATCTGCATGAAGGACTCGGGCAGAACGCGCATGCCGGGGTGAACCGCGGCATACGCCTCGGTCGGTTGACGTATGCCGGCGGCGACCTCCAGTCCCTCATCGGCGTACGCGACCACGCCGTCGGCGCCGCGCACGAGCGTGGCGTGGGCGATCGTGCGCGCGAGGTGGAGGTCGTAGGCGGATCCCAGCTTCACCCCGATCCGGACACCGGGGCGGTCGACGTGCGCGAGGGTGGTGATCGCGGAGTCGGACGGCACGGCATACGCGCCCTCGATCACGACATATGGCCGCGTGAAGGCGATCGTGTCGGCGCGGCCGGGGTCGATGGCGAGGAAGCACACATCGGCGACGCCGTCGCGGACGGCGTCCACCGACTTGCGTGCGGCGTCCAGAGGAGGAACTCGACCGGCACGTCCAGATGGCGAGCGAACTCGCGGGCGAGGTCCAGGGTGACGCCTCCCGGCGCGTCGAACGAGCCAATAGTCAGAACGGCGTTGCCGAGGTTGATAGAAGCGCGGAGGGTGCCGGTCGGGGCGAGGGCGGCGCGGATGTCGGTCACGCTCCCGCACCGGGCCAGATCACTGCGACGCCACGGGATCGACGGTATCGAGCCCTAGGTGTTCCGCCACCGTTTTCATGGTGACGTCATGAGTCGCAACCGTCACTGAATCCCCGATCAACAGCGCAGTAGCAAGATGCAGGGCGTCAAGCGTCCGCACATGCCGCTCCATCGACTCCGCAACCGTGTGCGTCTCTCGGGTGATGTCAAACAGCCCGACGCGACTGAGTAGCGGCTCCGCGTCCGACGTGGGTCTTTGGTCGCGTCGTAGCACGCGGATCACCTCAGTGCGCAGCAGCCTTGATGAAACGAAATCCGCACCAGGCTCGTCGATCCACTCCTGCAGTCGCTGCCGTTCCGGCACGTCGAGGATGGTGCGAAGAGCCACAGAAGAGTCGAGATAGACAATGCCCATTGCTCAGTGCTCGCCCCTCATCTGATCGAGCAATTCATCGATGTCCTCGGACCGGTAGCGAGGACCGCCGACATCCGTCGGCCAGGGCACCCGGTTCGAGGGTGGCGTATAGCGCCCCTGTCGCTCGGCTCGGGCAAGAGGATCGTCTTGACCGCGGTAGGAGCTCACCCGCCATCGCGGCTCGCCCCGCTCGGTCACGATCACCTCGCCGACCACCGCTGCCTGCGCTAGGACCTCGGTAGTCCGCTGATTGAGATCGCGCTTGGTCACCGTCGCCATGCGTCCATGGTAGTACCTATGTCTGACGGTCGACGGCGGCCGAGAGACCACGAGTCTGCACCTAGCCCTGGCCTGACAGTCCACGGCAAGGACCAAGTTCAAACCGTCGACATCGATGCACGTGAAGTATGGCGTACCTGTTCAGGAAGCCGCCTCCTGAGAGCAGCGAGGCACGAGAGCTGCTCGGCCGTCAAGACCTGGTGACACCGAAGAAGGTGAGGTCACCCACCGTCACGACCTCAGCGAGCCGCAGGTCGCCGGGGTCGAGGTCACGCGCACTCCACCAGAGTTGGTTCAATCTCGCTAAATGTCAGACGTTGAAGCGGAACTCGACCAGGCGTTAATCCGAGACCCCCCTGACTCCCTCAATCTTCAGGCGACCCAGCGGCGACTCCGCGACCTCCCCGATGCTCCACTGGCCCATGTCCAAGTCGGAGGAACAGCACCCATCCCCCGAGTTCAGCAACGCGTCACAGTCGCGAGTAGTCAAGGGGTCAGCGCCGGTCGACCCGCCACAACGGGGGACTTGAGTACGACGCAGGGTCATAGTTGATGCTAGGGGCATGGCGAGGAAATCTGCGTGGCTGCGAGCCGCGCACCGCGCACACACAGGACTCACAGTGGCAGTGGTAGTCACCCTGCTGATCCTGAACCTCACGGACGTGCTCCGCCCCGAGATGGCGCTTCGACTCTTCCTCCTGATCGAGGTCCCGCTGATCCTCGTCTTCGCCGCCATTACCTTCGTGCGGTTCAGGAACCTCGGACGCTCCGCAGGGCCGGGCAACGCCAATTTCCTTGACCGGCTCAAGGCCGAGGAACCGATCCTGAGACCAGCGCTCTCTGAGATCCGCTCGATGTGGAGCCTGTGCCTGGCCATCGCACGCCGAAGGCGCGTTCCGCCCGGGTCGGCACCGTTCGGGTACACCAGGGGCACCTTCGCCATGCCTGCCGTCATGCTCGCGCTCTGTCTCGGCGAGCTCGTGGTCGTGCACTTCATCCTCCCCTGGCAGTGGCTTCGCATCGTGCTGCTGGTGCTCACTGTTTGGGGCGCGCTGTTCATCTTTGGATTCTTCGCTGCACGCAGAGTCCACCCGCACTTCGTCTCTACCGGTGCGCTGCACCTGCGATGGGGGTACAAGAACGTCCTCACCACGCCGATCTCGAACATCCTGTCCGTGGAACTTCACGCCAACCACACCCACGCGCACCCGTTCGCAGAGGGCAGCCAGCTGGTGCTCACCCAATTCCAAAGCAGCAACGTGCGCATTCGACTTGCCGCGCCGGTCCCTGCAGATCCGCCCGTGATCAAGAAGGACGCGATCGCCGGCTTCAAAGCGTCGGAAGTCCTGCTCTATGTCGACGATCCAGATGCGTTCGTGAACGCACTGACTCCCCACGGTGACCATGGGACAGGTAGCGATCCGAAGGCGAGGGCCGCATATGACTGATCTCGTCCTGCGGAGCGCCGAACTCGCGGAACTCGCTGGAACGACTCCTCGCGCCCTTCGCCACTACCACAAGATCGGACTGCTCCCCGAGGTGCCCCGCGACACCAACGGGTACCGGCGCTACGGCGCGCGAGATCTCGTGACTGTGCTGCGGATACGCCAACTGTCTGCGAGCGGGGTACCGCTGCGCGACATCGGAAACCTCTTGGGAGGGGGCGAGGTCGGCCAGGACCAGCTCCTGACCGAGCTCGACAAGCAGCTCGAGGATCAGGCCGAACGGATCCGCATTCAGCGGAAGATGCTGGCGGACCTGCGCCGGACCAGCCCCCGGACCGGGATGCGTCAGCCGAACGGTGGTCCCCCCGCCTCCAGCCAGTCGTTCGATCACGACGTCTGGACACTCGCGACGGCGGCCGGCGCGATTGACGCAGACACCGCCACAGCGATGCTCGACGCTGTCCATGATGGGCCACTCGCAACGGACGCGGCGGCTTGGTTCGGACAGTTCGAGGACCTCAAGGACCAGACCCATGTAGACGAGGCGACAGCCGAACACCTGGTGGGGCAGATGGTGAGCTTCGGCCTTGCCGCTATGGACGCGACGGGCCCGATCCCTGCCGCTGGCGAGCAATCGACCATGGCTGCGGCGATGGAGCAGCTCGAGATCGAGGGGCTGAGCCCGGCGCAGCAGGTCGTCTGGGCCCGGTTCCGAAGCACCCTCCAGAACCGCGTCGGCGACGGAGCCGCGGTCCGCGAGTGACGACAGCGTTGGCCTGCAGGTGCGCACACCCGACGACCTGAGAAGGAGATTCACATTCATGACACATGACCACCCAAGCCGTGGAGCGGCAGCGCCCACGACGACAACGTCCCAGGAGTGCTCAGGATGATCGAGGTCGAGGGGATCACCAAGACGTACGGCCAGGTGCGAGCCGTCGATGGAACAGCTTCACCGCAGCCGACCGTCGTGTCACCGGCTTCCTCGGCCCCAACGGGGCGGGAAAGTCCACGACGATGCGCATGATGGCTGGGCTGGAAAGGCCGGACGTCGGCACGTGCACGGTGGGAGGCAGCAGCCCTAGGGACCTCACCGACCCGATCCGGACCATCGGCGTGCTGCTCGATGGCCAAGGCGGAATCCCGGGGCTGCGCGCCCGGGACTATCTCCGAACGGTCGCGGCACCCGCCAGGATCTCCGGGGCGCGGGTCGACGAAGTTCTCGAGCAGACCGGCCTGGTCTATGCCGCCGGCCGGAGGATCCGCACGTTCTCCCTGGGCATGAAACAGTGTCTGGGCATCGCGACAGCACTGCTTGGTGACCCGGACCATTTCGTCCTCGATGAACCGATCAACGGTCTTGACCCCAAGGGTGTCATTTGGGTCAGGGGCCTGCTTCGGGACCTGGCCTCGGAAGGCATCCACGGCTCACCCTCCAGCTCGCCCGACTCGGAAAGGAGGTGCGATGCCACTCGTGACGGACGGCCCCGATACTGCGCACGCTCGAGATCAGTTGACCAGCCGCCACCGACATTCCAGGAGAGGCCGAGGAGCTTCGTCTCGGCGAGCGTCACTTCTTGCCCCCGGTACCAGACGTTCCTCCGTGCCGGAACTCCACCACGTCGCCGTCCTGCATCACATAATCCTTGCCCTCGAGGCGAGCCTTGCCGGCGGACTTGACCGAGGCCATCGAGCCGAGCTCGTCGAGGTCGGCGAAGGAGACCACCTCGGCCTTGATGAAGCCCTTCTGGAAGTCGGTGTGGATGACGCCCGCGGCTTGGGGCGCGGTCCAGCCTTGCCGAATCGTCCAGGCCCGCGACTCCTTGGGACCGGCCGTCAGGTAGGTCTGCAGGCCGAGCGTGTGGAAGCCCACCCGCGCGAGCTGATCGAGGCCGGACTCCTCGGCGCCGAAGCTTTGGAGCAGCTCCAGCGCCTCCTCGTCGGACATGTCCATCAGGTCCATCTCGAGCTTGGCGTTGAGGAAGACCGCATCGGCCGGCGCGACGAGCGCCCGCAGCTTCTCCCGCAGGTCGCTCTCAGCGAGTTGGTCCTCGTCGAGGTTGAAGACGTAGATGAACGGCTTCGTCGTCAACAGGCCCAGCGACGATGCGGCGGCGAGGTCGACGCCGGCGGCGGCTCCGCCGGCATACAAGGTCGTGCCTTCTTCGAGAACCCGTTGCGCCGCAACGGCATTGTCGTATGCCGGCCGGACATCCTTCTTGATCTTCGACTCCTTTTCCAGCCGCGGGACGGCCTTCTCCAGAGTCTGCAAATCGGCGAGGATCAACTCGGTGTGGATCGTCTCGATGTCGCCGGCGGGGTCGACCTTGCCGTCCACGTGGACGACATCGTCGTCCTCGAAGGCGCGCACGACCTGGCAGATCGCGTCGGCCTCACGGATGTTCGCGAGGAATTTGTTGCCGAGCCCCTCGCCGACCGACGCCCCCTTGACGATGCCGGCGATGTCGACGAAGGACACCGTGGCGGGCAGGATCCGCTCGCTGCCAAAGATCTCTGCCAGGCGCGTCAGCCGCGGGTCGGGCAGCGGGACCACGCCGACATTCGGCTCGATCGTCGCGAACGGATAGTTCGCCGCGAGGACGTTGTTCTTGGTCAGGGCGTTGAAGAGTGTCGATTTGCCGACATTGGGCAGTCCGACGATGCCGATGGTGAGAGCCACGAGGTCAGGAGTCTACTTAGCGGCCAGGTGGATCACCAATGCCTGCTCCGGGTGCAGCGCTGGGAGCGAAAGCCCCAGATCCATTAGGACTGCTCCGCTGATGTCGGCACCGCCGGCGCTCCACCACGCGGGGCCGGCTTTCTGCTGCGTGCCGGGGAACTCGCCGAGCATGACCGGTTCGACGCGGTAGGTCGCCGTCGGGTCGAGACCGTCCAGACGGAGCAAGCCCGGGAACTCGGTGACATTGGTGCCGATCTGGGCATACGAGAAGATCGCCTCCCGCCGGTCGCGCGCGACCACGCCGTGGACGACCACCGGCCGGGTCGCGTCGTCGATCCGCACCACGTCGCCACTGTGCAGAAAACCGCGATGCGCTTTGTACCACTCCACCGCGGTCTTGACCATGGTCATCTGCGCCGGTGTCAAGGTCGCGAGATTCCACTCGATGCCGAGATGGCCGAAGACCGCGCTCGCCACCCGCAGCGGGAAGGGTGAGGTGCGCCCCGTCGTGTGCGCATGCGGTCCACCGATGTGCTGACCGATCAGCTCGGGCGGCACCACGAGTGAGGTCCACAGGTTGATCTGCTGCCGTTCGATGGCGTCGATGGTGTCACTGGCCCAGAGCCGGTCGGTGCGCGCGAGGATGCCGAGATCGACCCGTCCCCCGCCGGAGGCGCAGGTCTCGAACTCGACATCGGGATGACGCTCGCGCAGCGTGTCGAACAGCCGGTAGAGCGCGATCGTCTGCCCGTGCGCGGCCGCTCGGCCCTCGTGGGCCGCGTCGGTCAGCCCGCGGTTGTCGTCCCACTTGACGAAGGCGATCGCGTTGTCGCTGAGCAGCGCGTCCAGGCGGCCCAGGATGTGTGCGAAGCACTCCTCGTTGGCGAGGTCGATGACCTGCTGATGGCGCGCCAGCAAGGGGTCGCGGCCCTCGACGGCCAGCATCCAGGCCGGGTGCTCCCGCAACAGATCGGAGTCGGGATTGGCCATCTCGGGCTCGACCCAGATGCCGAAATCCATTCCCCGAGACCGCACATGGTCGATGAGCGGTCCGAGCCCGTCGGGCCAGACCTCCTGCGAGACAACCCAGTCTCCCAGGCCTTTGGTGTCATTGCGCCGCGAGCCGAACCAGCCGTCGTCCAGGACGAAGCGTTCGACGCCGGCCTCGGCCGCAGCGTCAGCGAGTTCGGTGAGCACATCGAGTCGGTGATCGAAATAGACGGCCTCCCACGTGTTGAGCAGGACCTTGCGGGGCGTGGTCGGGTGGGAGGGGCGAGAGCGCACGAAGCCGTGGAAGGCCGCACTGATTCCGTCCAGGCCGCGCGCACTGTAGGCCGCGAGGAGGTCGGGCGCGTCATACGTCTCGCCGGGCGCCAGGATCATCTCGCCGGGGGCGAACATTTCCCCCGCGCCGAGTTGGGCGAAGCCGCCGGGGCTGCGTTCGGCGAAGGAGACACAGTCGCCGCTCCAGGCGAGGTGGACCGCCCAGACGCGACCCGCGCGGAAGCCGAAGCCCGGGTCACCGACGCATAAGGCGAGGGGCCCGTCGTGGCTGGGGCGCCCCTCATACGACTCGCGGACCCAGCTGCCCATCCCGAGCGGCAGTCGCTGGGGCGTGCGCTCCCGGCACCAGCGGCCGGTCAGGTCGAGAACCTCGACGGCATCCATCGGCAGGGGCACGCTGGATTCGAGGGCGGCCACGGCATACGGTCCGGGGCCGACATTGGTCAGCGCAGCGCCGATCTGAAGCAGCCCGTCCGGATGCATCGTGTAGGTGAGGGATAGATCGAGGCCGGCCGTGGCGTCATGGGCACCTAGGCGCAGGCTCGCGTCATCATGGGAGAGCGCCGTCGTCCGGAAGCAGGGGGCGAAGCGGGTGCCGTCGGGAGCCGACCCGCGAAGGCCGTCCCGAAGGCGCCACCGGTCCACAGCCAAGGGCACAATCCGGCGGGCCAGAGGCTCGTCCATCGAACAGTGTGGGACGGGAGCACGCAGAGTGGCCTCCAGTTCCTCCGCGCTCACCGCGTCGGGCAGCCGGGCTCCCCAGTGCAAGACGACGGGGAGAGCATCGCCGTCGGTCGCCGCAATGAAGGAAGTCGTCTCGCTGCGCAGATGGATCAGGGTCACGTGGCACGTCCTCGGGCCGATTCGGATGAGCGAGGACGAGCCTAGAGGGCCGGTCCGACAACGCCTTGGCGTGGCGCCGAATTCTCCAGATAAGGCGGTGTGTCGCGGGCCACGCAGGCGGCAATCAGCCGGGCGGCGTAGGGGGCCGTGCGCTCGGCGACGACGCTGGGATCGGTCCAGTGGACGGCAACGATCTCGCGGGGCTGAAGGGTCAGCCGATCGACCCAATCGGCGTCCACGCGCCCCAGGTCGAACAGGAAGAGGACGGCGTCGTCCCACCCTCGGTAGGGCGGCAACCAGGTCGTGGTCACCAAACCCGTAACGGGCAGGTCGACGCCGAGTTCCTCGCGGCATTCGCGCTCGACGCAGGTCGCCGGCGACTCGAATTTGTCGACCACGCCGCCGGGCAGATCCCACTCGTTCTTGTAGGTCAACTGGCAGAGCAGCACCTCGTCGCGCTCGTTGCGAAGCAGACCCTGGGCGATCACGCGCTTGGTGGGAAGGCGCTCGTTGAGAATTGCCGTGAAGTCGGTGCGGCCCTGGTCCGTGGACAGGTCGGCCGCCGGCCGCTGGTGGGTCGCGCGGCTCGCGGGATCGCTCGGATCGGGCATGACCGCGAGGCTACCCGGGCGGATCGACGCAGGTGGATGGGGTTGTCGGTACTGCCTGATTGGGTATGGCTCATGGAGATCTGGCTGCTCACCACCGCTCCCGCGGTGCTCGCCGCGGCGTTAGTTGGGCTGCTCGTGCACCTGCGCGGCGCGGCTCGGTTCGCGGCAGCCACGACGGAGCGTGACCTGCTGCGCGACCGGGTCCGTGACCTCGAAGCGGCACTGGCCGAGGACGCCGAGACCGCGGCCGCCCTGCGCCCGGTCCACGAGAGCATCGCGCGCGTGGAGCGACAGGTAGCCGTCCTCGAACGCGACCGGGTCGACCAGTTCAGCGCCGTGCGTTCGGCCCTGCTGCGCGTCGAGGACGAGACCTCGGCCCTTGGCCGACATACCGCGTCGCTCGCCGGTTCGCTCAACGCCTCCTCGGTGCGCGGCGCCTGGGGTGAGGTCCAGCTGCGGCGCGTCCTGGAGCATGCCGGGATGTTGGCCCGCTGCGATTTCGAGGAGCAGGTCGCCGCGACCAGTCAGCACGGGCGAGCGGTGCGCCCGGATGTGGTCGTGCGCCTGCCCGGCGGGCGGGTTCTGGTTGTGGACGCGAAGGCGCCCATGACGGCGTTCTTGCAGGCGCAGGGCGAGGACGTGGAGGCGTCCGAGCGGTCGGCCCTCCTTGCCGACCACGCCCGGGCGTTGACCGGTCATGTGGACACGCTCGCGGCCAAGGACTACTGGTCGGCGTTCACGACCTCGCCGGAGGCCGTGCTCTGCTTCGTCCCCTCCGACGCTATGCTCTCGTCGGCGCTCGCTGCCGATCCGGGCCTGCACGAGCGGGCGATGGCCAAGCGCGTGGTCGTGGTCGGCCCAGGCGCCTTGCTGGCGGTGCTTCGCTCGGTGGCCTTCACGTGGCAGCAGGACGCCCTGGCCACCAACGCCGAGGAGCTGCTGGTCGTCGGGCGCGAGCTGTATGCCCGCCTGGCCACCCTGGGCGGGCACGCGGCGAAGCTCGGACGGAGCCTGACCGGGAGCGTCGAGGCCTACAACGCCCTGATCGGCGGTCTGGAAGCCCGGGTGCTGGTCAGCGCACGACGATTGCACGACCTGGGCATCGGTGGCTCAGAGCTGCCCCAGATGGGCCCGGTGACGGCGGCGGCGCGGCCGTTGACGGCCTATGAACTCATCGACGCGGTGACCGCGACGGACCGGCGGCCGGAACTGCTCGTCGATCCACCGGCCGAGACGGAGGGCGAAATGGCGGCAAGTTGAACCTCGGTCAGTGCAATGAGCCGGCGAACGAGCCGTCGTGCCGCATCTTGTCCGACATTCCACGTGCCTTGAGGTCGCGCCGGATCTCGTTGGGCAAGGAGAAAGTCAACGACTCCTCGGCGGCGATCACCGGGGTGACCTCGTCATAGCCGCGCCCGGCGAGGAAGTCCAGGACCCCCCGGACGAGAACTTCGGGCACCGACGCACCCGAGGTGACGCCCACGACCTCGACATCGTCGAGCCAGGTCGGGTCGATCTCGTCCGCATAGTCGACGAGATGTCCCGCACGAGCACCGTGCTCGAGGGCGACCTCGACGAGGCGAACCGAGTTGGAGGAGTTGCGGGAGCCGACGACGATCATCAGATCGCAGTCCTTGGCCATCTGCTTCACCGCGAGCTGGCGGTTCTGGGTGGCGTAGCAAATGTCGTCGCTGGGCGGGTCCTGCATCGCCGGGAAGCGCTCGCGCAGGCGGCGAACCGTCTCCATCGTCTCGTCGACCGAGAGCGTGGTCTGCGAGAGCCAGACGACCTTCTCGGGGTCGCGGACGGTGATGTGGTCGACGTCGTCGGGGCCTTCGACGAGGGTGATGTGCTCGGGCGCCTCGCCCGAGGTGCCGACGACCTCCTCGTGCCCCTCGTGGCCAATGAGCAGGATGTCGTAGTCGTGCGTGGCGAAGCGCACGGCCTCGCGGTGCACCTTGGTCACCAAGGGGCAGGTGGCGTCGATGGTCTTCAGCCCGAGCGAGCGGGCTTCCTCGTGCACCACGGGAGCGACGCCGTGGGCGGAGAAGACGACGGTCGCGCCCTCGGGCACCTGCTGGGTCTCGTCGACAAAGATCGCGCCGCGCTTCTCCAGGGTGGTCACGACGTGCTTGTTGTGGACGATCTCCTTGCGGACATAGACGGGCGGCCCGTAGAGCTCCAGCGCCTTCTCGACGGTCACCACTGCCCTGTCGACACCGGCGCAATAGCCGCGTGGCGCGGCCAGGAGAACACGCTTGCGCGGGCTCGCGGGAGGGGTCATCTGGGCAGAACTCATGCCTCCATCGTAAGTTGCCCTCCGCACGCCTTAGGCTCGCGCGAGTGACCAGCTCGCCCGCCAGCCTGCCCGAACGGGCGGCCGACACCACGCCCGAGCACCCCTGGCCGGTGCGCGTGCTGAGCATGAAGATCGGCGAGTACATCGAGAAGATGTCGGTCGTCTGGATCGAAGGCCAGATCGTCCAACTCAACCGGCGACCAGGTGGCCGGACGGCCTTTTTGACCTTGCGTGACCCCGACGTCGATATGTCTTTCTCGGTCGCCATCGCCGCCACGGCGCTCGATGCCATGGCGCGCCCGGTCGGTCAGGGCGAACGGGTGGTCATCCAGTGCAAGCCGGCCTTCTGGGAGCAGCGCGGCCAGCTGACCCTCGATGCCCGTCAGATCCGGCCGGTCGGCATCGGCGAACTGCTGGCGCGGATCGACTACCTCAAGCGAATGCTCGCCTCGGAGGGCATCTTCGCGGCCGAGCGCAAACGCCGCCTGCCCTTCCTGCCGCAGACCATCGGTCTGATCAGCGGACGCGCGAGCGCGGCCGAACGCGATGTCGTGGAGAACGTCGCCCGCCGCTGGCCGGGTATGGCTTTCGAGATCCGGTCGGTCGCTGTCCAGGGCGTCAATGCCGTCGAGGAGGTATGCCGTGCGCTCGCCGACCTCGATGCCCTCCCCCATGTCGACGTCATCGTCATCGCCCGCGGCGGCGGGTCGGTCGAGGACCTCCTGGCCTTCAGCAATGAGAGCCTGATCCGGGCCGTCGCCGCTGCCCGCACCCCGGTCGTCAGCGCCATCGGTCACGACATCGACACCCCCCTCCTGGACTATGTGGCGGATGTCCGAGCGTCCACACCCACCCACGCGGCGAGCCTCGTCGTTCCCGACGCCCGCGCTGTGCGCACCGAACTCGACACCGCCCGCGATCGCCTCCGCCGCGCGGTCGCCGACCACCTCCTCCGAGAGCGCCGCCGGCTGGTCGAGCTGACCAGCCGGCCGGTGCTGACCGACCGAACGGCATACGTCAGGACGCAGCGGGCGGAGATCGCGGCCTACCGCAGGCGGGCCCATCTTCGGGCCGAGGCACTCATCGGGCGAGACCGCGACCGCGTCGAGCACCTGCGCCGGCAGGCGCGGCTACTCTCGCCGCAAGCCACCCTCGATCGCGGCTACGCCCTGGTCACCGAGCCCGACGGCACGATCGTTACCGACCAGGAGCAGGTCGGGGTCGGCGACCTGCTGCGCGTGCGCGTGGCCCGCGGCGACTTCGCCGTCCGGGCGAGCGACGCCTGACGCCGACCCCTTCCTAGCCACCGGTCGGTGTCGGACCCACGCCGTAGGCTTGCCGCCCATGAGCACCGCGACCGACTCCGACATCGCCGACCTGTCCTATGAGCAGGCCCGCGACGAACTCGTGGGTCTCGTGGCCAAACTCGAGGGCGGCCAGGTCGGCCTCGAGGACGCCATGACCCTGTGGCGGCGGGGCGAGGCGCTCGCCGCGCACTGCACGGCCTGGCTCGAGCGCGCCGAGGCCAGCCTGCGTGCCCAGACCGACGCGGAGGGCGCGGGCACGGACTAGTCGCACCGGATCGGCGACCACGACAGCGACGAACGCCCCTCGCCCAACGAAGGAGTCTCGATGGCCGACGCCCTGGTCACCTATGCCGTCACCGACGTGCACATCGCCCGAATCACCCTCGATGCCCCGGCACGGCGCAATGCGCTCTCGGACGCCATGCTCGACCAACTCATCGGCGCGTGCGAGCGCGCCCGCGATGACGACGAGGTGCGCGTGCGAGCGCGCCCGCGATGACGACGAGGTGCGCGTGGTCGTCATCGGCACGAGCCACGAGCGGATCTTCTCGGCCGGCGGCGATCTGCGCGCTCTGGCCTCGGACTCCTCGGCCGTCGAGAAGTTTGCCGATCCTGACAGATTCCCGCGCCTGGTCAGCCTCATCGGCAAACTCCACAAGCCGGTGATCTGCGCGGCCGGCGGGGACGTCCTTGCCGGCGCCTTCGGACTGGCCCTCGCCTGCGATTTCATCATCGCCAAGGACGGCGTCAGCTTCGGCTGCCCCGAGATCAACGTCGGCCTCTTTCCCTTCATGATTTCCGCACTCATCTATCGCAATCTGCCTCGGATGAAGGCGAACGAGTTGATGCTTCTGGGCAAGCCGGTCACGGCCGCCGAGGCCCTGACCTGGGGATTCGTCAACCGAGTCGTGCCGGCCGCGCAGTTCGATGGCGCCGTCACCGAGTGGGCTCGCGAACTCGCCGGCACGTCGCCGCTGCTGATGCGCATGGGCAAGGACGCGCTGGACGCCACCGGGGACCTGGCCCTCCCCGAGGCCCTCGACGCCCTCCGGGCGCAACTGGCCCTGGCCTTCACCACCGCCGACATCCGCGAGGGAGTCACCGCCTTCCTCGAACGTCGCGAGCCGCGCTGCACCGGCCGCTGACCGCCTCCCGCGCTCACCGCATCCGCACTCACCGCCCGCCGACCGCACCCGGGCCGCGGCCCTGCGGGAGGATCGCCGTATGACCGGACCCCCCTCCCACGTCGTCGTGGTCGGTGCGTCGCTGGCCGGGTTGCACGCGGTCCGGGGACTTCGCCGACGCGGATTCAGCGGCCGGATAGTCCTGGTTGGGGCGGAGCACTACCGACCGTATGACCGCCCACCCCTGTCCAAGGAGTTCCTCTGGGGCCGCGCGGAACCCACGCCCTACCTGATCGACGAGCAGGACTGGGATGCCCTGGACGTCGACGCCCGGCTGGGCGTCACCGCTACCTCGGTGGACAGGCACTCCCGAAGGGTCGCGCTCGGCGATGAGGACCTGTCCTACGACGCATTGGTGATCGCCACCGGGCTGAAGGCACGGCAGCTTCCCGGCCGAACCCTGCCTGGGGTGCACACCCTGCGCGGGGTCGGCGACGCCCGAAACATCCGCGAGGCACTCGACCGGGCAACGCGCCTGGTGGTCGTCGGCGCTGGTTTCATCGGGGCGGAGGTCGCGTCCGCCGCCCGGCGGCTTGGCGTCCATACGACCATCCTCGAAGCGGCCGCGACGCCTCTACGGGACGCCGTCGGGCCGACGGCAGGCGCAGCCCTCGCTCGATTGCATGCCCGCCACGGCGTCGAACTGCATTGCGACACGGCGGTTTCCGAGATTCTGGGCGGCGATCGAGTCGCCGGCCTTCGGTTGGCCGACGGATCGCAACTGGCCGCCGACCTCGTGGTGGTGGGCATCGGCGCCATCCCGGAGACGGATTGGCTGGCCGGCTCGGGCCTGGACCTGAATGACGGCGTGCTGTGCGATGCCACGCTCAAGGCCGCCGACGGCGTGTGGGCGGCGGGCGATATCGCGCGGTGGCCCAATCCGACCTTCGGCACCACGATGCGCCTCGAACACTGGACCAATGCGATGCAGCAGGGCGACCACGTCGCAGCCAACCTGCTGGATCCGGAGCATGCCACGGAGTTCGCCGAGGTGCCCTACTTTTGGTCGGAGTGGTATGGCCAGTTCATCCAGTGCGTGGGGATGCCGATGGGCGAACCGGCCCTGGTTGTCGGCGACTGGGACGCCGAGGAGTTCGTGGCGCTCTATCGGGACGGCGAGCGCTTGGTCGGCGCCCTGACCGTCAACCGGCGCCGCGACATCATGCGTTATCGGCGGCTGATCGGCGCGCGCACAGCGTGGGACGCCGCCCTGGCCGCCGCTCCCCGGTAACCGTCCGGCCGCTCCCCCGCCGCCCGCAGAACCCGGTTTGGAGGCGCCCGGTCAGGAGCGGAAAGGCTGCAGGTGCTCGGCGAAGACCTTCAGCTCCTCCAGCGTCCCGTCGCCGGTGACGATGGTGGTCAGCTGCCCCGGCCCGGGCGCGACGAGGCTGTTCTGCGTCTTGATGTCCCGCACGTAAAGCTGCCAGGTGCGCCCGGCAGCCACCTCGGCACCCTTGACCGGCGCCCGGTTGGTTTGCTGAGTGATCCACTTCTTGGTGGCATCCGCGGTCTGCTCCACCGCGATGTAGTGCCCGTCCGGCGAGGTGTAGCCGACATGCCAGGTCGGCAGATTGTCGGTGGACGGCACAAAACGCACCGCACTCGGGCGCCAGCCGTCGGGCAGGTCGGCGGGCACCTCGATGGGCCAGCCCGTCTCGCGGGCGACACTCGTCGCCAGGCCCGAGACGTCGACCGGTGGCCCCGACAGCGTATTGGTGCGCGCCACCGCGAAGAAGATCACGGCCATGAAGGCCACGATGAGCGCGAGCGATCGCACCATGTTCGCCGCGGACCCCCGCGCGTAGTGGCTGGCCGACGCGCTCGCCGGCCCCGTCGGGGCCGAGGCGGTCGGCGCGGCGGTGGGCTCACTCATACGGGCTATCGTCGCTCATCGGCTGCGGCGTGCCCAAACCGCCTCACCCCCGCCGGCCCGCCGGGACGACGCCGCGCGGAATCAGTAGAGTTCAGATGTCGGTTCGGGCCACGCGTCATTCGAAGGGTCAGCAATGGGGCAGCAGGACGCACGTGAGTTCCTTGTCATCGGCGAAGCGCTGATCGACATCGCCCAGCGGTATGCCGAGAATCCCGTCGAGCACGTGGGTGGCTCGCCGGCGAATGTCGCGGTCGGCCTGGCTCGCCTGGACAACACGGTGCAGTTCGCGACTTGCCTCGGCGACGACGCCCGCGGCGAACGCATCCGTTCGCATCTTTCGCGCCGCAATGTCACCGTCATCTCGAAGTCGACCGAGCACGCGACCTCGACGGCGCAGGCGAATATTGACGACGGCGGGGCGGCCACCTACCTCTTCGACATCACCTGGGACCCGGGCGTTATTGAGCTCGGCGAGGAGATCGGGCACATCCATACCGGCTCCATCGGCGCGGTGCTCCTGCCGGGCACCGATGACGTGGTCCGCGCCCTGCAGCAGGGCCGCGAGCAGGCCACCGTGTCCTACGACCCCAATGTGCGCCCGACCATCATGGGCGACCTGGACAAGGTCCGCGCCCAGATCGAATCCATCATCGGCTACTCCGATGTCGTCAAGGCCAGCAGCGACGACCTCGAACTGCTCTACCCGGGAATGAGCATCGAAGCGATCCTCACTCGGTGGGGCACCCTCGGCCCAACCCTGACCGTCGCGACCCGTGCGGCGGACGGCGTCAGCTTCCGATTGACGAACTCCGGTGACTTTGTGACCCTGGCCGCACCCCCGACCCGCGTCGTGGATACCGTTGGGGCAGGAGATTCGTTCATGGCGGGGCTACTGTCCGGCTTGTCCTCCAGCGGCCTGATCGGTGGCGTGGACGCCCGCGACCGGCTCCACCGGGCGAGCGTCGCGGACATCACGCCCGCGATCCAGCGGGGCAGCCGCTGCGGGGCCATTACCGTCTCGCACGCGGGCGCCTACGCTCCGAGCTTGGACGAGTTGTGATGACAGCGGGAAGGACCGTGCGGCGATGGCCGATTTTGCGTTCGAACACCTGCTCCCCGGGGCGGGGAGCAATGGCACGGAGCAGACGCCCTGGCGGCTGCTGACCACCGAGGGCGTCGAGGTCGTCGCCGGCCCGGGCGGTCGCCAGTTCCTGCAGGTCGCGCCCGATGCGCTGCGCACGCTGACCGAGACCGCGATGCACGACATCGCGCACTACTTGCGTCCCGCTCACCTGCAGCAACTCGCCACCATCCTCGCCGACGACGAGGCGAGCAATAACGACAAATTCGTCGCCCTCGACCTGCTCAAGAACGCCAATATCGCCGCGGGCGGCGTGCTCCCGATGTGCCAGGACACCGGCACCGCGATCGTCGTCGGCAAGCGCGGTCAGCACGTCCTAACCGACGGCGACGACGAGATGGCGATCTCCGAGGGTGTGTATGACGCCTACACCCGCCTCAACCTGCGCTACAGCCAGATGGCCCCGGTGACGATGTGGGAGGAGAAGAACACGGGGTCCAACCTCCCCGCGCAGATCGAGATGTATTCCGACACCGCCGTCGGCCACGAGACGACCTACAAGTTCCTGTTCATGGCCAAGGGCGGCGGCAGCGCCAACAAGTCCTATCTGTTCCAGGAGACCAAAGCCATCCTCAACCCGGACGGGATGCTGCGCTTCCTCGATGAGAAGCTCCGCGGCCTGGGCACGGCCGCCTGCCCGCCCTATCACCTGGCCATCGTCATCGGCGGCACGAGCGCCGAATACGCCCTGAAGACCGCGAAGTATGCCAGCGCCAAATACCTCGATGCGATGCCCACCTCGGGCGACGCCGCCACCGGCCACGGCTTCCGCGACCTCGGCCTCGAGGCCCAGGTCCTGGAGTTGACCCGCCAGTTCGGGATCGGCGCGCAGTTCGGTGGGAAGTACTTCTGCCACGACGTACGCGTCATCCGCCTGCCGCGCCACGGTGCGTCGCTGCCCGTGGCGATCGCCGTCTCATGCTCGGCCGACCGGCAGGTGCTGGGCAAGATCACCGCCGAGGGCGTCTTCATCGAGCAGCTGGAGACCGATCCGGCGCGGTTCCTGCCCGATGCGACCCATGAGTCCCTCGGCGCCCACGCCGGCGAGGCGGTCGGCGCGGGCTCGACCGGCCAGGGCGCCGTCGTCGCCATCGACCTCAACCGACCGATGCCCGAAATCCTCGCCGAGTTGAGCAAGCACCCGGTCAAGACCCGCCTGTCGCTGACCGGCCCGCTGGTCGTGGCCCGCGACATCGCGCACGCCAAGATCCGCGAACGGCTCGACGCCGGCGAGGAAATGCCGGCCTACCTGCGCGACCACCCGGTCTACTACGCCGGCCCGGCGAAGACACCGGCCGGTATGCCGTCAGGCTCCTTCGGTCCGACCACCGCCGGCCGGATGGACTCCTATGTCGATCAGTTCCAGGCGGCCGGGGGCTCGATGGTCATGCTGGCCAAGGGCAATCGCAGCCAGCAGGTCACCGATGCCTGCCAGGCGCACGGCGGCTTCTATCTCGGCTCCATCGGTGGGCCGGCCGCGCGGCTCGCCCAGGACTGCATCAAGTCGGTCGAGGTCATCGAATACCCGGAGTTGGGCATGGAGGCGATCTGGAAGATCGAGGTTGAGGACTTCCCCGCCTTCATCGTCGTCGACGACAAGGGCAACGACTTCTTCGCCTCGGTGACCAAACCCGTCGCGTTCACGATCGGGAAACGGCAAGGACTATGACAACGAGCCCCGACCGGGTCCTGACCCCGGCCACGGCCTGGAAGCGCCTGCTGGACGGGAACGCGCGGTTCGTGGCGGAGCAAAGCGAACACCCTAACCAGGACATCGGGTTGCGCCACCAGCTGGCGGGCTATCAAAACCCGTTCGCCATCTTCTTCGGCTGCGGCGACTCCCGGGTGGCGGCGGAGATCATTTTCGACCAGGGCCTGGGCGACCTCTTCGTCGTCCGCACGGCCGGGCATGTCATCGACCCCAGTGTGCTCGGGTCGCTCGAGTTCGGTGTCGCGGTGCTCGATTGCCCGCTGATCGTGGTCCTGGGGCACGACTCCTGCGGCGCCGTCAAGGCCGCGATGGAGGCCGTCGCCACGGGGGTTATGCCGCCCGGTTATCTGCGCGACATCGTCGAACGGGTGACCCCGAGTGTCCTGGTCGCGACGCGGGCAGGGCGGACCTCGGTCGAGCAGATCGAGGGCGAGCACGTCGCCCAGACCTGCCACTTGATCGCCGATCGCTCGGCCATCATCGCCGAGCGCATCAGCGACGGCCGGCTCGCGATCGTCGGCGCCGAGTATCACCTCGCCCATGGCGCGGCCCAGGTTGTGACCGTCGTCGGCGACGTCTCAATCGCCGAATGAGCTTGCGCCTGCAGGCGATTCACCTTCATTCGGTCAAGGGCACGGCCATCCGGCCGGTCCCGTATGCCGGCGTGGACGCCCTCGGCCTGACTGGCGACCGCCGCAGGATGGTCGCCGACCGGGCGGGCGAATGGGTCACGGCGCGCCAGTTGCGCGCCCTCTTCCGGGTGGTTGCGGAACCCCGCAGACGGCCGGCGAGGCCGTGGCCCGGCGCCAGCGCTGGATCGACGAGAGCGCCGATTTCGCTGCAGCGCAGGAGATTCCCGTGCACGGATTTCGGCCGAACCGCATCGTGGACGGCGACGTCGAAGCCTTTGCCGAGGGACACCTGCGGCACGGTCGAGGTGGGCGAGGTCAGCCGCCACGTAGATGTGGTTGGGGATGCCGTTGACACCCGACGGTGTCGGTGGTACCAGGGTGGTCGATGCACCTGTGCGATGACGTGACGATCACGTCCCGTGATCTTGGGATAGGGCAGTAGGTGACTTTGGTGTACCCGTGTACATGATCGAAGGCCTGGGGTTGCTCGGCGAGCATGTGTGAATTGGGTCCGCCGCATTGTGGTCCATCGCTATCTGTCCGTTACGCCTCTCGGGCGGGCATGCCCTTTACGCGCCGGTCAACTGACCGGTGGTGCTGAGGCGAGGCAATCCTTGACGACGGCAGCCAGGCGATCGGCAACCGCCCGCGCCTGCTCCTGCGTGGCGGCCTCGACCATCACCCGGACGAGTGGCTCGGTGCCCGACTTGCGCAGCAGCACGCGACCGTTGTCCCCGAGCGCCACGATCTCAGTGGCGACAGCCGCCTGCAGCGTCTCGTCGGACTCGACCCGTGCGGTGTCGACGCCCTTGACGTTGACGAGCACCTGCGGCAGCCGAGTCATGACCGCGGCCAACTCGGCCAGAGGTGTGCGGGTCGCCGCCACGCGAGCCGCGACTAGCAGACCGGTCAGCACACCGTCGCCGGTCGTGCCGTGGTCGCTGATGATCACGTGCCCGGACTGCTCGCCACCGAGGGAGAAGTTGCCCTCGCGCATCTTCTCCAGCACATAACGGTCACCGACGCCGGTCTTGAGCACCGTCACGCCCTCGCGCGACATCGCTTGCAGCAGACCGAGATTCGACATGACGGTGGCCACGAGCGTGTCGTCGGCCAGGGCGCCGCGGTCCTTCATCGCCAGCGCCAGGATCGCCATGATCTGATCGCCGTCGACCACCTCACCGGCGGCATCGACGGCCAGGCAGCGGTCGGCGTCGCCGTCGTGCGCGATGCCGAAGTCGGCGCCGCGCGTGACCACGGCCTCCTGCAGGTGCTCGAGGTGGGTCGAGCCGTAGCCATCGTTGATGTTGAGCCCGTCCGGCTCGCAACCGATCTCGAAAACGTCGGCCCCCGCGAGCCGGAAGACCTCCGGCGAGACCGCGCTCGCTGCCCCATGCGCGCCATCGATGACGACGGTGAGCCCGTCCAACCGGTTGGGCAGCGCGGCGAGGAGGTGCGCGACATACCGGGCCTGGCCGGCGCGGTTGCGGTGGACACGGCCGATTTCGGCACCCACCGGCCGGACCCAGTCCTTGCCGTAGAGCGCGGCGATCTCGTCCTCGACCGCGTCGGGGAGCTTGTGCCCGCCGGCCGCGAAGAACTTGATGCCGTTGTCGGGCATGGCATTGTGCGAGGCCGAGAGCATGACGCCGAAGTGGGCGTCCATGTCGGCCGTCAGGAAGGCCACCGCCGGCGTGGGCAGCACGCCGGCGTCATGGACATCGACGCCCGCCGAGGCGAGCCCGGCAATGACGGCCGCCGCGAGGAACTCCCCCGACGCGCGCGGGTCCCGTCCGACGACGGCCTTCGGCTTGCGACCCACGGCCCGGGCGGGCTCACCGAGCACCTGAGCCGCTGCGATGGACAGGCCCAGAGCGAGCTCGGCGGTGATCTTGTCATTCGCGAGTCCGCGCACGCCGTCGGTGCCGAAAAGTCGTGCCATCAGGGGGTGCCTTCCAAGTTCTGTGGGGGCCGATCGGCCACCAGAGCCGACGTGAATGGTAGTCGTGATCCGCATCGGGCCGCGCCCGCAGGCCGCGCGTCCCCGCCTGCGCCCCGCGTCAGTCCCGGTCGGGCAGGGCACGGAGGGCCTCGGTGGCCCAGGCGAGATGGGCACGGGCGTGATGCTCGCCATACGCCAGCGTGAGCGCGCGATAGTCGTGTTCGGCGCCGGGTGGCTCGGTGTCCATATCGGCCCGGATGGCGGCGAATCGCGCCAGCGCGACCTCGGCACGCTCGATCTCCGCTTCGAGAAGCTCCCGGCTGCGCCCGGGCGGCAGTTGGGTGCCGAAGAACAAACGCAGCAGCAGGCCGTTGCGAGGTGGCGTGGCGTGATGCGGCTCGGCCAGCCGCTCGCGCAGCAGGACTGTGCCCGCCGGGGTGATCTCGAAGCGGCTGCCGGAGGTGCGTCCTGGCGTCGACCGGGCGATCGCGCCGGCCTGCTCCAGGGCGTTCAGCGCCGGGTAGATCTGGCCGAAGCTCTCATGCCAGAAGTCGCCGAGGATCTCGGTTATCGCCGCCCGCACTTCGTAGCCGGTCATCGAGCCAGTGGACAGCGCACCGAGCACGGCGAGTTCGGTCTGGGGGCGGCGCGACACAACGCCAGGATATCTGCTAGATATAAGGCGTGGTAGCTGCCAGATATGTCGAGATCGGGCTGCTGGGCGGGGTGGCCCTATTCCAGGCGGGCCTGGCCGCCGGGCTGCCCTGGGGCTCGGGAAGTCGGGGAGGCACGGCCGCCGCCGATGTCCTCCCGCCCGGCCTGCGCCTCGCGTCGGCCGCCAGCTGCGCCCTGCTGTCCGGCGTGACGTATGCCGTGGTGCGCTCCACCGGCTGGTCACCGCGCGGTTACCGCGGGTGGTGGCAAAGCGGGCGCCCTGGCGCCCGGTTCGTCACACCTACCTACAGGTAACCGTTGAGCGCTGACCGCGGACACAGCAAAGGCGCGGCTCGCCAAGGGAGAGCCGCGCCTTTGCGCTGGGGCCGCAGGCCCGTCGGGGTCCCCGAGAAGTATCGCCCGCGAGCTTGCGAGCGAGGAACCTCGTGGGGTGACTTAGCGCTTGCTGTACTGCGGCGCCTTGCGGGCCTTCTTCAGACCGGCCTTCTTGCGCTCGGGAACGCGGGCGTCGCGCGTGAGGTAACCGGCCTTCTTCAGGGTCGGGCGGTTCAGCTCGGAGTCGACGCCATTAAGCGAGCGGGCCACACCGAGGCGGACCGCGCCGGCCTGGCCGGAGGGGCCACCGCCGTGCACGCGGACGAGCACGTCATAGGCACCGTCGAGCTCGAGCGCCTTGAGCGGCTCGTTCACGATTTGCTGGTGGACCTTGTTGGGGAAGTAGTTCTCCAGCGAGCGACCATTGATGGTCCACTCGCCGGTGCCCGGGACGATGCGCACGCGGGCGATGGCCTGCTTGCGTCGGCCGGTGCCGCCGCCGGGGGCGGAGGCGGTGGGGCGGCGGGCGGGCTCACCGGAGACCGGGCCCTCGGACTCGGAGGTGTATTCGGTCAGCTCGACGTCGTCATCGAGCTCGTAGGTGGTGTCAGTCACGGCGTGATTTCCTTTGTGTCGGTTCTCGATCGGCGCCGTTACTGCGCGACCTGGGAGATCGTGAAGGGCTTGGGCTGCTGGGCGGTGTGCGGGTGCTCGGCACCGGCGTAGACCTTCAGCTTGGTCAGCTGCTGACGACCGAGCGTGGTCTTGGGCAGCATGCCGCGGACAGCCTTCTCGACGGCTTTGGCCGGGTCGCGTTCGAGCAGCTGAGCGTAGGTCTCGGACTTCAGGCCGCCCGGGAAGCCGGAGTGGCGGTAGGCGCGCTTCTGCTGCAGCTTGGCGCCGGTCAGCGCGACCTTGTCGGCGTTGATGATGATGACGAAGTCGCCCATGTCGACGTGGGGGGCGAAGGTCGCCTTGTGCTTGCCACGCAGCAGCGCCGCGGTCTGGCTCGCGAGGCGCCCGAGGACGACATCGGTGGCGTCGATGACGTGCCACTGACGGACGGCGTCGCCCGCCTTGGGGGTGAAAGTACGCAACGTCTTGCCTTACGTGAGATTCGGATGAGGCTCGTATGCCGCGTGCTCCCGCCGGGCGATAGCCCTCGCGGTTGATCCGCCCACCAGGGGCGCACGGCACAACGACTCAAGTTTAGGGGCCCTTCCCTCGCCTCCCAAATCCAGCACCGCGCGCCCAGAGAACCCCCTGACCTGCGCGTATGCCGCAGGGCGGACAATCGCATAATAGTTTTGCAAACGAAGTATGCACATGTATTGTGCATTCTATGAGTGAGTCCGCCGACTTCATCCGCCTGGATTCGACCAGCGTGAAAGTCCTCGCCCACCCCCTTCGCTCGCGCCTGATCGGTGCGTTGCGCATGAACGGCCCTTCCACCGCGACCGCCCTGGCCGCAGCTCTGGGCACCAACTCGGGGGCCACG
This sequence comes from Nostocoides vanveenii, assembly GCF_039531165.1. NCBI lineage: Bacteria > Bacillati > Actinomycetota > Actinomycetes > Micrococcales > Intrasporangiaceae > Nostocoides > Nostocoides vanveenii. The sequence continues at coordinate 62,159 of NZ_BAAAPN010000059.1, forward strand.
TCCTACCACCTGCGCAAACTGGCGGAGGTGGGCCTGGTCGTCGACACCGGGGACGGTGACGGCAAGTCACGCGTGTGGGCGGCGGCCTCGACAATGACCCAGTTCGAGGTCAGCGACTTCGACGACGATGACGATGCGGCGACGGCGATGGGCTGGCTGACGCGAGACTGGCTGCGCCACTTCACCGAGAAGTTCGGTCGATGGCTCGATGTCCAGGGCAACTGGCCGGGCGTGTGGCGGAACCGGGCCAGCATGAACGACGACATGGTGGTGGTCACGGCCGATCAGCTCCGGGACATGCACGCCGAGATCGACACCGTCGTCGAGCGCTATCGGCGTGTGGGGCAAGGCAATCCGGAAGCCAAGCGGGTTGCGGTCTATCTGGTGTTCTATCCGATCGACATGGACAAGGCGCCGCGCCGATGAGCACGGCCATGCGGCATACGGCAATGTCCCTGGAGCAGGCGACGCGGATCTTCTATCTGCTCAATTTCACGCGCTGGTTCCCGGTCGGCTTCGTCGTCGGCATCTTCATCCTCATCCAGACCGGACGCGGATTGACCATCGCGCAGGCGATGACGGCAGCCGCAGTCTCGGGCTTCGCCTGCTTCGCCCTAGAGCTGCCGACCAGCGGTTTTGCCGACGCTTTCGGCCGCCGGGCGGTCTACCTGGCCGCTGCCGTGGTCAATGTGCTCGCCGGCGCCGCCTATCTGTTCGCCCAGAACTTCTGGCAGTTCGTGGGGGCGGCGGCGCTCATGGGCACCTTCCGAGCGCTGGATTCCGGCCCCCTGGAGGCGTGGTTCGTCGACACCGTCCACGAGGGCAGTCCGGGCGCGGATGTCGATCAGGAGTTATCCCGCGCGGGCACGGTGCTCGGCCTGGCCGTGGGAGCTGGTGCCCTGATCAGCGGCGGATTGATCTGGTGGCACCCGGTCAGGGCCTTCGCGGCCATCGACCTGGCGGTGGCCGTCTTCGCGCTGCTCAATGTCGTGCATCTGGCTGCGACCTGGCTGCTGCTGCGCGAGGGGCCACGCGCGATCTCCACCGGCGAGCAGGAACGGCACGCCTGGGCTTCGGCGCGCGAGGCCCCTGCGGTCATCGCATCGGGGGTGCGCCTGCTGGCGACCAACAAGGTCCTCCTCGGCATCATCCTCGCCGAGATCGCCTGGTCGATCGGCATGGTCGCCTTCGAGTCGTTGCTTCCTCTGCGCTTGGAGGAATTGCTCGGCAGCGCCCAGGCCGCCGGCGCCACGATGGGTCCGGTCGCCGCGGTCGGCTGGGGCATCTTTGCCCTCGGCACGTGGATCGCCGGCAAGGCGTCGAAACGCTGGGGGGTGGCCCGGGCCGCGATGCTCGGCCGCACCCTGAACGCCACTGGCGTGCTGTTGATGGCGTGGGCGTTCACGCCCGCGGGCCTGATCGCGGCGTATCTGTTCACCTACACCTGGCACGGCGTCAACGGCCCGCCGCACAGCGCGCTGCTGCATCGCGAGGCCGAGGCGCGCAACCGGGCGACCGTGCTGTCGATCAACTCGATGTTCGCCTTTCTGGCCTTCGGCGTCGCCGGCCCCCTCGCCGGTCTGCTGGCCGACCGGGCGTCGATCCGGCTGGCCATGCTCGCCGTCGGGCTGACCAGCTTGCTCGGAGTCGCGGCCTATCTCCCGGCCCGCCGCGCCGAGTGCGCTGTCAGATCTTGAGCCACGCCAGGACGGCTAGCACGCGGCGATTGTCATCGACCGCGACGGGCAGATCGAGCTTGGTGAAGATGTTGTTGATGTGCTTGGCGACAGCCTTCTCGGTGACGAAAAGCGCCTCGGCGATGGCCTGGTTCGAGCGGCCCTGGGCCATCAACTCCAGCACCTCCCGCTCGCGCGGGCTGAGCCGGTCAACCGGCGCGTTGCGCTGCCGATTCATCAGTGCCGCAACGACTTCCGGGTCCAGGACAGTGCCGCCGGCAGCGACCCGACGCACGCTGTCGATGAACTCCCCGGTGTCGGCGACCCGGTCCTTGAGCAAGTAGCCCACCGCGCCCTCGCCCGAGGCGAGCAACTCGCGGGCGTACAACTGCTCGACATACTGACTCAGCACCAGCACCGGGAAGCCGGGCCGGGTGGCGCGAGCCCGGATCGCCGCCCGCAGGCCTTCGTCGCTGAAGGTCGGCGGCAGTCGCACGTCGAGGATCGCCACCTCGGCCTCGGGCAACTGCAGCGTCTCGTCGAGTCCGGCCGAGCCTTCCAACGCCGCCACGACCTCACAGCCGTATGCCCGCAGCAGCCGGGTCAGCCCGTCCCGGAGGAGGACGTGGTCCTCGGCGACAACCACTCGCATGGGATCTCCACAGTGATCACAGTCGGCCCGCCCACCGGGCTCGACATCTCCATCGTGCCGTCAAAAGCCGCCAGCCGCCGAGCGATTCCGGCCAGGCCACTCCCCCGGCCCATATCGGCACCACCGTTCCCGTCGTCACCGACAAGCAGCCGCAGCCGTCCCTCGGGCGCAGCGATGACGACCCAGGCGTTGCGCGCCCCCGAGTGTTTGACGACATTGGCGAGAAATTCTGCCGTCGCAAAATAGGCTGCCGACTCCACCGGAGCCGGCAGGCGCCCCGGCAGGGCCGCATCGACGGTCACCGGGATCGGCAGATCCAGGGCGAGTGCCTGGACGGCCCCGATGAGCCCACGATCCGCGAGCACGGGCGGATGGATGCCGCGCACGACCGACCGCAACTCGCCGAGGGCCGTGCCGGTGCTCTGGCGAGCCTCTTGGAGTAGTTGGCGGGCAAGTTGCGGGTCCCGGTCGAGCAGATCCGCAGCCATCCCGAGGTTCATGCCCAGCGCGACGAGGCGGGCCTGCGCACCGTCGTGCAGATCGCGCTCGATACGCCGGATCTCCGCGGCCGAAGCGTCGACCGCGTCGGCCCGGGAGGTCGTCAGGTCGGCGACCCGGCGCTCGAGGGCGGCCTGGGGATCGGGTCGCAGGATGGCCGCCTCCGTCTCGGTGCGCAACCGCATGAAGAAGTCCCCGAGGATCCACCACACCGGAACGAGCACCACGGCAATACCGATGAGCAGCAACGACACCCAGGTCGGAGCCCCCTCGCCTGCCCACAGCCCGAAGGCGGTCGCGACCAGGGCGATCACGCCCGCGGGCAACGCCGCGGAGAGCGCGGAGAGGATCAGCCCGCCGGATGCGGCGAAGAGGAACCACAGGACGTATTGCCAAAAGGCCCGCGCGCCGAGCCAGCGGCGCACCTGCGGCCAGATGCCGGGTTCGTCGCGGGGCAAGACAGGCACCGGGACCTCGCGGCCGAGGAAGCTCTGCGCCATCGCCGCGTTGACCCTCGCGAAGGCAGCCACCGCCGGTGCCCAGGGCCGGATCAACAGCAGCCCGACGCCGAGGACCGAGAGGCCGAACGCCAGCGAGCCGAAGGCCATCAGCAACGCGACGGGCACGGCCATGAGCATGTGGCCGAGGCCATAGCCGGCCGCCAACCACGGCGAGCGTCGCGTTCGGAACATGGCTCCATCCTCGCCCGCCCGGCCGCCACCGGCAGGGGTGTTACCACCACTTCTCGTTGGGGAGTCAGCGCTCCTGCCCCCCGAAGCTGCTGCCGGAAGGCTCGTCGTGACCCAATCGACCGACTTCCGGAGGCCACAACCATGTCCTGGATCACCGCACTGCCCACCCGCGCTGCTCGCTGGAGCGCAGCCCACCCGTGGCGCGCCATCGGCGCCTGGTTCGCCTTCGTCGCGCTCGCCGTCGGGATGGCCGTTCTGGTGCCGGCCCAATCGACCACCGATGCCGACTATCGGGTCGGCGACTCCGGCCGCGCCCACGCCCTGCTCGAAAGGTCCGGGTTACTTGCACCCCCGGGCGAGGCGGTTCTGATCACCGCACGATCCGGCGCCCTCGATCCCGCGGCGGTGACGAGCGCCGCGCGGCAGCTGACCGACCGGATGACGCGGGCGCCGGGAGTGGCCGCCGTCGCGCCACTGGTCTGGAACGGGGACCGGACCGCGGCTCTGGTGACGATCACCCTCACGGACGGCGCGCAGCACGGAACGGCGTTGACGCGAATCACCGAGTCCGTGGCCGCCGCCAACCCGGCACTGGAGGTGCGGGAGGCCGGGGACCTGACCATCGACGAGGGCATCAACGAGCGCGTCGCCGCAGATCTGCATACAGCAGAGGTGATTTCGTTACCCGTGACCCTCCTGCTCATGCTCCTGGTCTTCGGCGCCCTGGTCGCGGCCGGCGTCCCGGTCTTGCTGGCCGGCACTTCGGTCGCCGCCACCATGGGGCTGGCTGCACCGATCTCTTACCTTGTGCCCGCAGAGCCGACGGTGAACTCGATGATCGTGCTGATCGGGATGGCTGTCGGCGTCGACTACTCGCTCTTCTACCTCAAGCGCGAGCGCGAAGAACGCGCCAAGGGGGCCGGCACGATCGACGCCGTCGAGATCGCGGCGCGCACCTCGGGCCACGCGATCCTCGTCTCGGGCCTCGCTGTGATCGCCTCGCTGGCCGGACTCTTCCTGGCGGGTGGAGCAACCTTCACCTCCCTCGCGACCGGCGCGATCCTCGTCGTCGGCGTGGCCATGATCGCCTCCATCACCGTGCTTCCAGCCCTCCTCGTCAAGCTCGGCCGTTGGGTGGACCGCCCGCGAGTTCCGTTGCTGTGGAGAGTGACTCGTCGTGCCGGTCGACGGGGCACCAGCGCTCGCCTGCTCACGCCGGTCGTGCGCTACCCGCGCACGGCACTTGTGATCGGCCTCGCCGCCGCCATCGGCTTGTCACTGCCGGCGTTCGGGATGCGCCTGCACCAAGCCAGCCTCGCGACGCTGCCTCAGGACATCCCCGTCGTCGCGACGGCCGGCCGGATTGCAGCCGAGTTCCCGTCACAAGGAAGTCAGGCCGTCGTCGTCGTTGAGGCGCCGGCGGACGACCAGCCGCGGGTCGCGCAGTCGCTGCGCGCGTTGTCCGCCGCCGCCGTGGCGACGCCCGCCTTCGTGCCCACGGAGGGCGACACGGTGACCACGTCCGCGGACAAGACGGTCACCCGACTAACCCTCGCCATCCGGTATGCCGAGCAGGACCCCCGCACCGACGATGCCATCCAGAGGTTGCGAACGTCATTGGCACCCAACGCACTCGACCGGCTCGGCGCGCAATACGTCATCGGCGGCGACGCCGCCTGGAATCTCGATGTCACGCAGCGGCAACTCGATCGGCTGCCCTGGGTGATCGGCTTCGTCGTCGCTTTGACACTGGTGATGATGGGCCTGGCCTTCCGCAGCATCCGACTGGCGATGCTGTCCGCGGGACTCAATCTGCTCTCTGTCGGCGTCGCTTTCGGCGTGATGCGCCTGGTCTTCCAGGACGGCCACTTCGCGTCCGCCTTGGATTTCACCAGCCCGGGATACCTCATCGACTGGGTGCCACTCGTGGTGCTCGCGGTCCTCGTAGGCCTGTCCATGGACTACCACGTCTTCGTTGTCAGCCGGGTGCGCGAGTATGCCGAGCAGGGTCTAGGTGCCCGCGCGGCAGTCCGGCTAGGAATCACCGACACCGCCGGTGTCGTGACGAGCGCCGCGGCCGTCATGGTCTCGGTCTTCGCGATCTTCGCGGCGATGTCGCTGCTGGAGATGAAGATGATGGGAGTGGGGCTGGCGGTCGCCATCCTGCTGGATGCCACGCTGATCCGGCTGGTCATCCTCCCCTCAGCTCTCGTCCTCCTCGGCGACGGGCCGTGGCAGCGCAGGACACCCCCGGTGACGACCGCACCGGCGTCCTCGACCGTGCTCCGGCCTCAGTCGCGGCGGGTCGTGGAATGGAGTGCAGCCCGATAGGACGGCATGGTCAGATGACCTTCGGTGCGCACGTGGGTGGTGATGCTGTGCTCGCCCAGCAGGGCGGTCACGGCATTGCTGTCCAGACGGCCCGCGGTGACAAGCGCGCCGGACAGGGCGAGCAGGGCGGACTTGTGGTCGCCGAGTTCGGCGCGCCCCTCGGCGACGAGGCGGGCGATCATCTTCTCGATGTCCGGCTCGGCGACCGTCCGGTCCATCGCATACTCCGCACCCAACATGTAGTTCAACTGGAACTCGTGATCGAAACCGAAGCGGCCGACGAAGTCGATGATCATCGAGGTGGCTCGCTCCCGGTCCACGCCCCGGCCGACCGAGGCCAAGGACTTGCCGAAAACGAGTTCCTCGGCAATCCCGCCGGCGAGCGCAGCCTTGGCCTGGCGGATCAGCGCATCAGCGGTCTCATAGACCGGATGCGGCGTGGTGAAGCCGCCGACATAGGTCGACGCCACCCGCGCGGTCAGTTGAAGCGGGGCGAGGCCGAAGAGAACGGCATACATCAAGGCATGCCCCGACTCGTGCACCGCTGCATTCGCGATCTTGTCGGGGGAACTGCTTTGCCGGACCCGGTCCAGACGTCCGGTATATAGGGCCAGCTCACGGTCTCGGCGCCGACAAGCGCCTGCAGCGATTGCGCGGTCTCGTCATAGGCAAGAGCGATGCGGGAATCCCCGGCCAGAATGGCACGGAAGAGCAGCTTGGCCAGGTTGTTGTCCAGGATGTCGGCGACGCTTGAGAAGACCGGCCGCACGCCCTGCACCGGAAAGACGCCATTGCGATGGATCAGGTCGTGCACGCTCTGGTCGATGGTGACCTCGACCCCGAATCGCTCGCGAATCCCCGCGCAGACGCGCTCGACCTCGCGGCGGATCAGCTCGACAAAGTCCTTGTGCCGCAACGACGTATAGATCAAGTGGGTGTGCCGAAGTGGGCCACCTGCTCGGGTTTGAAGCGCCGCGTCAGCGCGGCCTTGACGTCGACCACGGTGACCTTGTCGGCATAGGCCGCGAAGACGTCAGCGTCCACATCGGCCTCCGCGCCAGCCGTCGCCATGGTGAAGGCCTCGTCGAGATTGCCACTGATGAGGATGAGGCTGCGCGAGCAGTCGATCGGTTCGTAGACGGACTTGACGACCTGCTCGTGCCGAGCGCGCTTGAGGGCCTGCTCGGGAGTCATCCGCGCCAGGACCTCGAGCTCGTCGATCAGCCGCAACTGGGACTTCAGTTGTCGCGCCTCCCAGATGCCGATCGTCGGATCCGGGATCTCCTCACCGGCCGCCCGCCGCCGCGCCTGCTCGGCCACGGTGTAGGACAACGTCGCGATGAGGAACTGCAGGTCGGGATTCTCACGGCGCGCCAGCCGCCCGTCGCTGAGCAGCTCCCAGAAGTCGCTGAACTTCGTGTTGGGGACCGGATTCCCCTCGTGGTCAAGGGTATTGAAGCGGTGGATCTCATCGACGAGCATGAAGGTCGGTTTGCCCTCCAGAGCCCCTGACTCGGAGAGCCGGGAGACGACCGAGGTGTGCCAGGTCGTGCTGTCGGCATTGGTCAACTCGATCTCGACGAGCGATCCGCGAGGTCGAGCGCGCGCACCAACCGCCGCACGAGCTCGGTCTTCCCGACGCCCGTCATGTCCCAAAGGTTGACGATCACCGGGCGCGACAGCAACTCCGGAGCGACAAACCAAATCATCACGGCGTCGCACAGTTTGCGGAAGGTGGGGTGCAGGGGCGGCGTTCCGGGGGTGGTCAGACGTTGATGTCGAAGCCAAGATCGACGTCGCTGGCAGGGCGGCCGCCGCTGATCCCCCAGTTCTCGGGCGGGCTCTCCCGCAACAGGATCGAGACGAGCCCTCGCGGAATCCCGAGGGTTTCGAGTCGTTCGACGATCTCGCGATAGAGCGCACGCTTGTCCTCGATCGACCTGCCGCTGAAGCAGTCAATGGTGACGCGCGTGTCGCCGTCCGGCTCACCGTCGGCAAGACCGTTGAGCATCCGATGCGGCTCGTAAGCCTGAAGGCGGATGTAGCGATCCTCATCGGGGATCCGGAACGCCGCGACCAGGCTCGCGTGTACCGCCTCGATGATGGCCGCTTCTTCCGCGCGGGTATAGGCGCGGCGGACTTCGATGAGCGTGCTGGGCATCGGCACACCCTGCCACACCGGCGGCAGGGGCGGTGGCGGCATTTCCCCGAGGCTTCACCCCAGGGCAGCCAGGGCGCGCCGAGCGCGATCACGAGCAGCAGGATCTGCCGACCAGCCGAGCGCGCCGGCGTGCTCGACCGACGCGGTGGCAACCTCGGCGGCGAAGGTGAGGATGCCGGCATACATGCTGGGGTCGGGGACGGATGCCAGCGCGGCGAGGGTCGCGCCGTGCAACACGTCGCCGGCACCAAGGGTGTCGATGACACGACGAGCCACAGGGATTGCGACCACGGATTCCGTTGCGCCGGAGCGTAATCGGAGGGGACCGGCAGCGCCGCTGGCGGCCGCCACTCGCGCACCCGCGCCGAGACACCAAGCGAGCGGATCGCCCCCATCACCAGCACGGAAGTCTGCCGAGAGCAGGGCGAGATCCACGTCCGGCAAGTAGCTCTCCATGCCGTCCTTGTAGCTGCCACCGTCCAGCAGCACCGGCAGGTGCCGCTCGCCCCGCGCGAGCGGCAGCTGCCGGTAGCGACCCCCCGTGCCCATCGACCAGCACGGCCGCGGCTCCCGCGACGGCTTCCGCACAGCGGGCGGCAAGATGTCCGGAGTCGCCCAAGTGCGGGGGCGCCCCGCCCGACACCACCGTTCTCGACCCGTCCGCGGCGTTGATCATCACGCTCGACATCGGCGACGGATTCGGTTGCCTGGCAACGGGATCGACCCACTCGACCCCCTCGGCCGTCAATGCCGACCGCACCCACCCGGTCAGTGGTGAGTCGCCAAAGGGAGCGATCAACCGGGCGCTGAGACCTAGTGCGCTCGCCACACGCGCGGCATTGGCAGCCGGCCCGCCGACCTCGATTCGCTGACTGAGCCCCAGGATCTTATGGTCCGGACTCGGCGGGCCGGCGACGACGTGGACAAGATCGACGGTGACGAGGCCGGCGCAAACGACCGTGCGAGTCACCCCGGTCATGGCACAGCCACCGCCGCGAACCACTGCGCCACCCCCGGCGATCCTGGCAAGGGACGAGCGCAGATCTCCTGCGCCTCCTGAGCCGAGACCCCCAACATCCTCAGGACCCCTGCGGACACGGCGTCGATGGCCGAGGTCGTCAAACCCGGGGTGACGACGGCGGCTCGCATCAACCCGAGCAGCACGCCGCCGACTGCGAGGAGGTGCACCTCGGGGTCCAACGCGATGAACCGGCCCGAGTCCACGCCGGCGCGCAGATCGGCGAGGGCGGCCTGCCGCAGACCCCGGTCGACCAGCAGGATCTCGCTCCCCCGCGCCAGCACGGGCGCGAAGAGATCCGGCTGGGCGGCGCCCAGACGCCCGGTTATCCGGAAGCTGAGGGCGAAGACCTCGGCCGGGTCGGGCAGCGGTTCGGTGAGGCTGGTCACCCACGCCGAGTACGCATCCAGCACATCGAGGACCGCCTCGGTGAACAACTCGTCCTTGCCCCCGGGGAAGTGATTGAAGAAGGAGCCGAAGCCCACGCCCGCCCGCTTGGTGATCTCCTCGATGCTGGCAGTCTCCCGGCCCTCGGCCAGCAGTTGTCTCGCCGCAGCGAGGAGCGCGGCCCGGGTGCGCGCCCGGCGCTTCGAATGCCCGGTGGGTGCGGCTCCGGTGCTCATCGATCCTCCTGAGATGACGAGTTCATCATATTCGGCTTGACATTTGTGACGTTCTTACTTGATGCTTTCATCACAGTATTTTGATGAGTTCATCACTTTAAGGACAGGCATGAGCCTCTTCGAACGGTCTGTGCGCGTCGGCGCCCGGGACATCCGCGTGGCCACGACCGGGAGCGGGCCGGAGCTCGTCCTCCTGCATGGCGGCGGCCCTGGTGCCAGCGGGGTGGCCAACTGGACCCGCAACATCCCGGCGCTGGCCCGGCACCTCTCCCTCGTCATCCCCGACCTGCCGGGCTACGGCCGATCGAGCAAGCACCTCGATCACGACGACCCGTTCGGCGACCTCGCCGCTGCTATCGGCGGCCTGCTCGACGCGCTCGACATCCCGCGTGCGCACCTCGTCGGCAACTCCTATGGCGGTGGCGCGGCGCTGCGGCTTGCCCTCGACCGGCCGGATCGCGTCGACCGGATGGTCCTCAACGGCCCCGGCGGCATCGGCACCACCCGTGCGCTGCCGACGCGCGGCCTGAACCAGTTGCTCGACTACTACGGCGGGGAGGGACCGAGCCGGGAGAAGTTGGCGACCTTCATCCGTGAGTCGCTGGTCGCCGACGCCTCCGCGATCACCGACGAGGTCATCGACGGCCGCTATCGCGACAGCCTTGACCCGCAGGTCAGGGCCGATCCGCCGCTGCGCCGGCCGAGCGGTCGGACCGCCCCACGCACGATCTGGCGGATGGACCTGACCCGCGACGCGCGCCTGGCAACGTGCACCGTCCCGACGCTGGTCATCTGGGGCACGCTCGACAAGGTCAACCGACCGAGCGGCGCCCCGCGGCTGGCGCACACGATGCCGGACTGCAGCGCGTATCTCGCTGCGGGCGTTGGCCATTGGGTTCAATGGGAGGCGCCCGATCTCTTCAACCGGCTCGCGATCGACTTCCTCGGGGCCGGCGCGTGACCCGCCCCGACGTCTTCGGCGCCATTCATCTGGGCTATGTGGCGATCGAGACCCAGCGCTTCGCCGACTGGCGCCGCTTCGGCGCCGACGCCATCGGCCTTCACGTCGACGAGCTGACCCGCGACACAACCCGCTTCCGCTTGGACGAGCACGTATGCCGTTTCTCCTCCAGCGCGGGCCCGCCGAGGACGTCACGGCGCTGGGCTGGCAGATCGACGACCAGGAGACCTTCGAGATCGTCCTCGCCCGCGTTGCCAACGCCGGCGTGCGCGTGAGTGAGGCGACACCGGAGGAATGCAATCTGCGCGGGGTCGAACGGCTGTGGCGCTTCCCCGGACCGAAGGGCATGGCGACCGAGATCTTCACGGCCCCAACGACATCCACGGCACGGCTGCGCATGCTTCAATCGGGCTTCGTCACCGGCGCGTCCGGGATGGGCCATGTCGCCATCACCGCACGTCAACCCGATCGCGTCCGCGGCTACTACGACCGCGTCTTTGACGCCCGCCTATCAGGCTGGGTCCAGGAGAACATCGCCGGCGCTCGCCTCCGGATCCGCTTCCTACGGGTCAACGGGCGGCACCACTGGGTGGCCGTCGCCGGCGTCCAAGGCCTGCGCATCGACCCGATCCGGACCGTGATTCAGCATCTCAACACCCAGGTCGAGTCGCTCGATGACCTGCTCGCCGCCTATGAACGCGTCATCGCACACGGCTTCCACATGCAATGGAGTGCCGGCCAGCACACCACTGACCGGGAGTTGTCCTTCTATTGCGTCACCCCCTCGGGCTTCGAGTGGGAGCTTGGCTGGAATCCGATCGTCGTCACCCCCGACCTCGAAGAGCATTGGGCCCCAAAGACATACGACTCGATCTCCATCTGGGGACATACGCCGATCGGCGAGTCCGTCCTGACCCGCCTGACGCAATTCCGGTATGCCGCCGCCTCCCTGCGCGGCGGTCGTCCCGAGCTTCCGGTGTTGCGATGAACCGCGACGAGGCTGGAGTAGTGCGGGACGAGGTGGCCTACGACGTCTGTGTCGTCGGGCTCGGCCCCACGGGTTTGGTGATGGCGCACCTGCTCGCCCTGCGCGGCCTGACCGTGCTCGCCCTCGAGCGGGAGCCGCAGTACTACGGGATGGCCAGGGCCGTCTATACCGACGACGAATGCCTGCGTATCCTCCAGGCCGCCGGACTCGCGGACGAGCTGCACGCCGACATGCTTGTCGGCCTGCCGGTCCAGTGGATCCGGGCGGACGGGCGGGTGCTCGCCCATTTCCACGACCCGAGTCGACGCAATGGCTGGCCGACATCGAACTTCCTGTATCAACCGGCCTTCGAGTCGACTCTGGAGCGCCGTCTGGCAGAGCGGCCGGGCGTGACCATTCGCCGCGGACGGTCCGTGACGTCTGTCGAGCAGGACGATGACGGCGTGAGCGTTCACCACCAGGAATGCACGGGCGCCGGCTACGGCCGACGTGACGCCGAACTGGTCGACGGGACGAGCGAGGTCACCCGTGCGTCCTATCTCGTTGCCGCCGATGGCGGCCGTAGCGGCGTTCGTACCCAGCTCGGAATCTCCATGTCCGGCAAGAGCTTTCCGCAGCGCTGGCTGGTCGTCGATCTGCGCGCCCCAACAGGGGGTGGATGCGTTCGGGCACCTGCCCTACTTCGACTTCATCTGTGATCCCGCACTGCCCACTGTCAGCTGCCCACAGCCCGGGCGCAGACATCGTTTCGAGTTCATGCTCCAGGACACCGACGACTCGGCCGACTTCGAATCGCCTGCACGCGCCAGGCAGTTGCTGGCTCGGCACCTCGATCCCCAGGACGTCGTGATCGACCGGCAACTCGTCTACACCTTCAATGCCCTGGTCGCCGACCGGTGGCGCGCGGGGCGGATCTTTCTTGCCGGCGACGCCGCGCACATGACGCCGCAGTTCATCGGTCAGGGCATGAATGCCGGCCTTCGGGACGCGGACAACCTTTCCTGGAAGATCGCGGATGTCATTCTGCGGCAGGCCGATCCGTCCTTGCTCGACACCTATGAGAGCGAGCGGCGGCCCCACGCCAAGTCGATGATCGATATCAGCGTGTTCAACAAAGACATCGTCTCCACCGCGCGCCCGGGCGCCATCCGGGCCCGCGACCTCGGCATCGGCGCCACGATGCGCGTCCCGGGACTGCGGCGGGTGCTCACCGAAGCAAAGCTCAAGCCGCGGCCGCGCTACCGACGCGGCTCCTACTTCGGTATGCCGCGTGGCCCGCTCGGTGTGGAAGCCACCCTGGCGCCGCAGCCGGTCGTGCGCACGCGCGCGGGTGGCTCGGCCCGCCTCGATGACGCCACCGGATCCGGGTGGGCGGCCATCGGGATCGGCGTGGATCCACGCAGGTGATCGATCCCCTTCAGTGGGCGCCGGTGCAGCCGACCTGGACGCGGCTCTTGCCCGCCGGTGGGCGGCCGCGATCGGTGACGGGCCGGCGCGAGCCTGACGACCCGGAGTTGATCGACCTCGAGGCGCAGGATGCGATGCTCGCGCACTGGCTGCGCCGAGCGAGCATCACGACCGGCGACGTCGTCGTCCTGCGACCGGACCACTACGTCTTCGCCATCGTCCACGCAGCCCCCGGCGGCTTCCCTTCCCGCGCTGGCTCTCGGCGTGCTGCGTCGGAACGAACGGGCGCGCGCGCAGTCGGGCTGTTGCATAGCCGCTATCCGAGCAACGAGAAGGTGTCGCCATGAGCAAGAGTCCCAGGCGCATCGACGTCCACCATCATTACATCCCCCCGGCCTACAGATTGTTGTTGCGCGAGAAGGGGATTCGACCGGGTGGAATCTCCTTACCCCGGTGGGCCGCTCCCATGGCCTCGACAGTCATGGCGGCCAACGGGGTCGAGACGGCCGTCGTCTCGGTGTCGACGCCCGGCGTGTGGTTCGGCGACGTCGCCGAGGCCCGCCACTGGGCCCGGCGGGTCAACGAGTTCGGGGCTGCCTTGGTGGCCGACAACCCACGTGGCTTCGGCTTCTTCGCGACCCTGACGCTTCCCGACGTCGACGGCGCACTGGTGGAAGCGGCATACGCCCTGGATGTGCTCAAAGCCGACGGCATCGTCCTGTTGGCCAACAATGCCGGGATCTACCTCGGCGACCCCCGCTTTGCGCGGCTGTTGGCCTTCCTGGACGAACGCGGCGCCGTGGTCCTCATCCACCCCGGTGAGTTGCCCGGTGAGCCGGTCGAGAGGTTACCCAGCTTCGCCGCGGACTTCCTCCTCGACACCACCCGCTCCGTGCTGAGCCTGATGTCAACGGGTGCCCTAGAGCGGTATCCCCGGATTCGGTTCATCCTCGCCCACGCCGGCGGCTTCGTGCCCTATATCGCCCACCGCCTCATCCTGGCGACCCTGCGCGACGAGCCGAAGATCAAGGTGGCCGGCCTCCTCCTCAACCGCAAGCGTGCGGTGGCTGCGCGGATGCACGTGTTCAAACGGTTCTGGTACGACACCGCCCTCTCCTCGACGCCGGCGGCCTTCCCCAGCCTGCTCGCTGTCGCGGACCCCAGCCGGATCGTCTTCGGGTCGGACTTCCCCTTCGCCCCCGCGCCGGCGGTGAAGTTCATGCGTGCCGAGTATGAGGACCTCTCCCTCCCGGCAGAACTGCGAGCCGGCATCGACCGCCGTAACGCCGAAGCTCTCTTTCCTCGCCTCGCCACTGCCAGATCCCACGGTCCCGGTGAGGGTTGACTCTGACACCGTTAGAGGGCCCATCCTGAAGGACATGACATTCACCCCAGCCGCAACCACCCTCGACTGCTCCGATGTCGCCGCCGTCTCGGCCTTCTGGTCGGCGACCCTCGCCCGCCCGCTGGATCCCGGCGCCACGAGCTATTTCGCGAGGATCTCCGCCGACGGACCCGGCGCGGGGACATGGATGTTCATCGGTGTGCCCGAGCCCAAGACGGCGAAGAATCGCCTGCACATCGACTTCGTCAGCGACGACCGCATCGCCGAGGTCGAGCGCTTGCTGGGCTTGGGCGCGACGAGAGTGAGCGACCACGACGAGTTCGGCCACCGCTGGAGCACCCTGCGCGACGTCAAGGGCAACGAGTTCTGCGTCGCCGACGCGCCCGCCTGACCAAGCCCCCCGCCCCAATCCCCCCGTCGAGCGGCTTCCCGGTCACGGGGCCAAGGCGGTGGCGTTGTGCGTCGCTGAGTCGTAGGTCAGGGTGACCGGAGCCGTGTCGCCCGGCACCGAGAACGGGATATTGGCACCATCCTTGGCGCCGTCGGCGCCATAGTTCTCCGCCCACGAGCCGCCGATCGCGATCTTGAACTCGTAATCCCCCTTGGGCAGCGACGTCAGCTTCAGGGTGAAGGTGCCGTCGCCGTCGGGGTCGGTCAGCGCCGTCGCCGCGCACTCCGGCTGCCAGTCACCCGGGCAACCCGCCTCATCCTGGAAGCTGCCCG
The DNA here is from genome assembly GCF_039531165.1 of Nostocoides vanveenii. NCBI lineage: Bacteria > Bacillati > Actinomycetota > Actinomycetes > Micrococcales > Intrasporangiaceae > Nostocoides > Nostocoides vanveenii. The sequence goes on from NZ_BAAAPN010000059.1 coordinate 77,234, forward strand.
CAGCAATCACCTCAGCACCATCGCTCTGCGGCGCAGCGACTTTCGCCGTCATCGACCCGTACGACGTCTGCCCGTCGAGCGTGCGCGCGACAGCGACGATGTCGTAGCTGCCGGCCGACAGCGAGCCGGTGTCGATATAGAGCCCGTATGCCGCGTTGTCGTCAGTCCCGAGGACGCGCCAGTCCGCACTCCCCTGTTTGCGGATCGCGAAGGTGACCTCCGCAGGAAGGTCCCCAGCGAGAGTCGCTGTGACTTTGGCCTGGCCGTTCAGCGTCCCGCCGGTGCCCCCCGCCACCGTCACTGGCGGAGCCGCAGAGGCTTTGGGCACGGCGGCGCCGGCCTTGAGCACCGTCACGGCTCGTGCGGGCACGACCATCTCCAGCTTCCCGTCCGCCCCCGCCTGCGCGCCGGCACCGCCGAGGAGCGAGGCGAAGGCAATGCCCGGCGATGCCGTCGGCACCGAAACCCGTTGCTCCTCCTTGGCGTTGTTGGCCGCGACGAGATATTCCACCCCGGAGTCCCGGTCGATCCGGGAGAAGGCGTAGACACCCTCGCCGTCCGCGGCATACCGCTCGATCTGGATGCCGGTCGCAAGCGCGGGGTTGTCAGCGCGCAGGTCCGTGAGCGCCGCAATGTGTTGGTAGAGAGGCACATCGGTGTCGTAGCGATCGCGGGCGCCGGGGTGACCGCCGATGATGCGGTCCGCGGCGTACTGCTCGACCCGGGTCTTGAACAGGTCCTGGCGCGCATCCTTATCGCCACCCCAGCCGACAAAACCTTGCTCGTCGCCGTAGTAGGTGACGGGCTGACCGCGAGTCAGGTACATCAGCGACATGGCGAGCTTGTCGCGCTGGAGCAGGTCGTCATCGTCGTCCGCCGCGCCGACGAGGAAGGAGCCGATTCGGCCCATGTCGTGATTGCCGAGGAAGGTCGTCACGACGTACGCATTGGAGTCGGCGTCGAGATAGGTGTCGTCGGCGGCATACAATTTGCTCAGCAATTGGGCGGAGTGACCGGAGACGAAATCGACTGCCGCACTTTGGAATCCGAAGTCCAAAGTGCCGGGCAACCGACCTGTGGTCGAGTAGAGCGACATCACCGCAGGCGAGGTGTCGTAGACCTCGCCGAACATGAAGAACTCATCGCGGCCGGCGGCGCGCGCATGCGCCATCAGCGCCGGCCCGAACTTCCGCCAGAAATCCAGATTGACATGTTTGACGGTGTCGATCCGGAAACCGTCGATGCCGAAGTCGATCCACTTCTCGTAGATCGCGATCATGCCGTCGAGGACCTTCGGGTTCTCGGTGAACAGATCGTCCAGGCCGCCGAAGTCGCCGTAGGTCGATGATTCGCCCTCGAAGGTGGAGTTGCCGCGGTTGTGGTAGAGCGTGCGGTCGTTGAGCCAACTCGGGGTCTTCGCCTCGGCGTCCGCGGCACTGCGGAAGATCGGCACATAAGGGAAAGAGGTCGCGGCAGACAGCGCGGGGAACCCGGCACGGTCCGCCACCTCGGCATCGTCGAAGGACTTCCCCGCCGCATCCTGGTACGGCGAATCCGCCTTGGAGACATACGAATACGTGCCGCTCTCGTAGTCGATGACGTCGGCGGTGTGGTTGGTGACGATGTCGAAATAGACCTTCATCCCCTTGGCGTGGGCCGCCGCAATCAGAGCCGTCATCTCGTCATTCGTGCCGAGATGCGGGTCGATGCGAGTGAAATCGGTGATCCAGTAGCCGTGATAGCCGGCGCTCGCATCCTCACCGCTGCCCTGCACCGGCCGGTTGACGAAGGACGGCGTCAGCCAGATCGCCGTCGTCCCCAGGCCCTTGATGTAGTCCAGCTTGCCCTGCAGACCCGCGAGATCGCCGCCGTGGAAGAAGCCCTTGTCGGTGGGGTCGAAACCAGTGGTGACGCGATCACCGCTCAGCCCGCCCCGGTCATTCGCCTTCTCTCCGTTGGCGAATCGATCGGTCATGACGAAGTAGAAGTTCTCGTGCCGCGGCGTCGCGACCCGCTTCGCCAAGGCCGCGACCTCAGCCCCCGACAGGCTCACCGGTCCCGGAGGCCTGCCCGCCGCACCCGCCGTCCCGGTCGAGGGGGAGGGCGATGAGGGATCCGACCCGCTGCGGCGAGTCACGCCATACGCGACGAGGGCACCCATGAGGACGCCGATCAGGGCGAGGATCAGGGAGCGGCGACGGATCACCCTGGCAGGCTATCCCGCGGACACCGAGAAGACCGGCGCGCGGGCCACGTCAGGACGGGCGCCGCGGGATCCCAGGCCGGGTGATTCCGACCACGGTGACCAGTTCGTCAACACCCACGAAATTACCGGGGCTGGTGGTGAACAGCGGAAGGTCGTTCGCGCACGCGACGGCCGCGATCTGAAGATCGGCGACGCGCCGGCGCGGTTGACGGCCGATCCCGGCCACCGCTGCGCAGATCCGACCGTAGGCCCGAGCAGCAGAGGCATCGAATGGCAAGGGGTGGAATTCATGCTCGGCACGCTGCAGCACATCCATGCGGGCGGCGCGCTCGCGTCGGGCCACGACGTCGTCACCGACCACGAGGTGCACGCCGGCACACAACTCGGCCAGGGTCACGGCACTGGTAGGTCGGGCGTGGCCGCCTCGGCAGAGGACGCTGCGAAGTCCGCGCGACTGACGAATCGTCGACGTCGGGGCAACGGAACCAGTTGACGGATGTCTCTGCCCTCACGCGTCACGGTGAAAGACTCCCCAGGCTCGACGGCGTCCATGATCTCGCGTGATCGCAAGCGCAGGTCGCGTTGGTTGATGGCGACAGGCTGCGTCACGCGCTCTTGGTAGCACCGTGCGCCACGACGTGCTACGCGGGGACTGAGCGTGAACTCGACGACTGGCTCTGCTGTCGTCGGGTGGCACCACGCAGGTGGGCGCACAGTGGCGGGTTCCCAGGATCACGAATGCCGGGAACCATCGCGGCGATACTCGTCGCGCGGAGGACCCGGCTCAGCGCGGGCGCACCACGCGGGTCTCGTCCCACACCGGTTCGGGCGATTCGTAGACCCGGCCGTCCGCGCCGAAGACGAGGAACCGGTCGAACTGCCGCGCGAACCACCGGTCGTGCGTGACCGCGACCACGGTCCCCTCGAAGGCGTCGAGCGCCTCCTCCAAGGCCTCCGCGGAGTGCAGGTCGAGATTGTCCGTCGGCTCGTCGAGCAGCAACAAGGTGGCGCCGGACAACTCCAGCAGGAGGATCTGGAAGCGCGCCTGCTGACCGCCCGAGAGCATCTCGAAGGTCCGCTCGCCCGCCATTGCCAAGCCGTAGCGATCGAGGGCCTTGGCTGCCTCCTCACGTGCCTTGCCGGCGCGATGGTCGTCGCCGCGATGGAGGATCTCGATCAGCGAGCGGCCGTGCAGGCTCGTGTGGTCGTGGGTCTGGGCGAACCAGCCCGGCCGGACCCGCGACCCCAGCCTCGCGACCCCGCTGTGCGCCACGGGCGTCGGCGCGAAGTCCCCGACCGGCCGGTGCTCGATGTCCGGATCACTCCCGCCGGCGGCGAGCAGACGCAAGAAGTGCGATTTGCCGGAGCCATTCGAGCCGAGCACGGCGATGCGCTCGCCGAACCACAACTCGGCGTCGAAGGGTCGCATCAACTGGGTCGCCGTGCCGCCGTCAGCGGCGCCGATCTGCAGTTCCAGGCGCTCGGCCACCACGGCGCGCTTGGCCGTTCGCCCGCCGGTCAGCCGCATACGAACGTTCTGCCGCAACGGAACTCGCTCGGGCGGCCCGGCTTCCTCGAACTTGCGCAACCGGGTCTGGGCGGCTTGATAGCGCGAGGCGAGACCGTCGTTGTAGGCCGCCTTGACCTTATACATCTGCACGAGGTCCTTCAGCTTCTGCCGCTCCTCCTCCCAGCGGCGCAGCAACTCCTCGAGCCGTTCGTTGCGCTCGCGGCGAGCCTGCTCGTAGGTCGTGAAGGATCCCGGGTGCACCCAGATCGTGGCGCCCGCCGGATTGGGTTCCAGGGTGGCGATCCGGGTGGCGGCCCGCGACAACAACTCGCGGTCATGGCTGATGAAGAGCACCGTCTTGGGCGAGGCGACCAGCGCCTCCTCCAGCCAGCGTTTGCCGGGCACGTCGAGATAGTTGTCCGGCTCGTCGAGGATGAGCACCTCCTCCGGTCCGCGAAGCAGCGCTTCGAGGACGAGCCGCTTCTGCTCTCCGCCGGAGAGGGTGGTGACCTTGCGCCACTGCGCCTTCTCGACCGGCACGCCGAGCGCGGCCATGGTGCACTCGTCCCAGAGCGTCTCGAGCTCGTAGCCGCCGACATCGCCCCAGTCGATGAGCGCCTGGGCGTAGGCCATCTGGTCGGCCTCCTCGTCGCGCTCCATCATCGCCAGCTCGGCCCGGTCGATCTCGGCCGCGGCCCGGCGCACCGGCTCGGCGGCGGCCATGAGCAGCAGGTCGCGAACGGTCTTGTCGTCGCGGACCTGCCCGATGAATTGGCGCATGATCCCCAGCCCACCGGAGCGGACGATGGTCCCGTCCTGACCGGGCAGGTCGCCCGCGATCAGCCGGATCAGCGTGGTCTTGCCGGTGCCGTTCGGCCCGATGAGCGCGGTCCGGCTGCCCTCCCCGACCCGCAGGTTCACTTCGCGCAGCAGCGGCCGCCCGTCCGGCAGCGTGAATGCGACTCCCGCGATATCGACATGACCCACGGGTCACGATCATCCCGTATGCCGCCCACTCCCCTCAACGCTTTTCCTCGCCTCCAGCCCCGTCGAGTGGCCGGTTCAGCCCCGTCGAGTGGCCGGTCCAGCCCCGTCGAGTGGCCGGTCCAGCCCCCTCGAGTGGCCGGTTCAGCCCCGTCGACGCGCGCTGTGGGGCGGCTGCGCGTCATCGGGTGGGCGAGAAGGGCAGGAGTTCCTGCGGCACCAGGCCGGTCGCGATCTGCTGGGCAAGAAGTTGGCCGGTGACCGGGCCGAGGGTGATGCCCCACATGCCGTGTCCGCCCGCAACATACACGCGCGGATTGGCGGTGACGCCAATCAGCGGCAGGCCGTCGGAGGTGCACGGGCGCGAGCCGACCCATTCGTCCTTGCGGTTGTCCAGGTCCGCGCCGGCGAGCAGCGGGCGGGCGGCCTCGACGATCGCCTTGACCCGCCGCCGGTCGAGCGGCGCCTCGGGCCTGCGGAACTCCATCATCCCGGCGACGCGCAGCCGGTCGCCGACCGGAGTGCAGGCCACGCGGGCGGCGGGGAAGTAGACCGGGCCATTGGGCACCCGGTCCATGGCGACCGAGAAGCTGTAGCCGCGGCCGGCCTGGACGACCTTCTTGACGCCGAAGTCGCGGGCGAGCAGCCCGAGCCAGGCCCCCGTCGCGATGACGACCGCATCGAACTGCTCGGTCTCGCCGCGTTCGGTGGTCACCGACATACCGGCCGGGTCCTGGTCGATCCAGCGCACGGGGGTCGCGATCTCCAGACGGGCACCGCGGGCGCGGACCGAGTCGGCGAGGGCGTTGACATAGACGCCGGGGTTGACATAGCGCTGGTCGTGCAGGAGCAGCGCGGCGCCGATCTCGTGGGACAAGGCGGGCTCGATCGCGCGGGCCTGCTCCCCGGTGAGCACGTCGAAGCGGATGTCCTGGCCGGCCTCCTTGATGTGCGTCATCTCTTCCAGGAGGGTCTCGCGCTCGGCTTCGGTGCGGTAGGCCGCGATGAACGACTTCGCCTCATACGTCTCGGCGTCGACGCCACCTGCCCCGAGGGCGTCGAAGGCGGCGAGCGCGCGGTCGTTGATGGGGACCAGCGAGCCCATCGCCTTCTTCCACGCCGGCATCGTCGAGCGCTTGGTGAAGCCGGCGACGAACTTGAGGAAGAACTTGTCGGCGCTCGGCGGGACGTAGACCGGCGAGCTGGGATTGAGGACGGCGCGCACGCCGTACTTGAGCACCGCCGGCTCGGGCAACGGGGTCGCGATGCCCGGGGTCAGCCAGCCGGCGTTGCCCCACGACGAGCCCGACGCGACATCCTGACGGTCGAAGACGGTGACGTCCATCCCGTGCTCTTGGAGGAACCAGGCGGTCGAGAGGCCGACCATGCCGGCGCCGACGATGGCGATCTTCTGCGGGCGAGGGGACGAGGCGGGCATGTGGGGGCCTTTCGCGAACGAGGGGTATGCCGCGTCCATGGTCCCGCGCCCTCGCGCCAGATCTCTTGTTCCTTGCGTCCAAGTCATTGGGTTGCTTTTGTGACGAAAGCACTAGGCTGCCATGATGATCGCGCTGGCGGACGTGACCCTCACCCTGCGCGGGCAGATGGTCGTCGTCGGCCCGGGCACTGGCGCACCGATCGACGACCTCGTTGTCATGGAGTCACCGCGCGAGCACATCGGCGGGCCGGGCGATCTGGTCCTCGGGGTCTGCCTCGACACCCCGAAACGCGCGCTGGCCGCCGTGGAGCGCCTCGGGGACCGCGGTGCGCCCGGACTCGTGGTCCGGACTCGGCCGGCCGCCGATCCCGAGGTGGTCGCCGCGGCGCACCGGCGCGGCGTGGCCTTGGTGGCCCTGGCCGAGAACGCGAGCTGGGCGCACGTCATCCAGGTGCTGCGCGAGGCCCTGAACCGGGCCGCGACCGGCGCCCCACGAACCGTCGCCGACGACCTGTTCGCCCTCGCCGATGCGGCGGCCGGCCTAGTCGAGGCGGCGGTGACCATCGAGGACGCCCGCCACCGGGTGCTGGCGTATTCCTCGCGCCAGCACCGGGCCGATCCGGCCCGCGTGTCGACCATCGTCGGCCGCCGTGTCCCCGCCGCCGTCGTGTCCACCTTGCGCGCCGGGGGTGTCTTTCGCCGGATGGCCCGCAGTGACGAGCCGTTCTTCCTCGCTGCCGGCGTCACTCCGGACCTCGGGGCGCGATTCGTGGTGCCGGTGCGCGCGGGGGGTGAGTGGCTCGGCTCGATCTGGTGCGCCGTGGACGCCCCACCCGCTGCGCCTGTGATCGAGGAGCTGCGCACGATGGCCGCGGCCGTGGCCTTGCAGTTGCTGACCCAGCGCGCGCAGACCGACCTGACCCGGCTGGTCTGGCTCGACCGGCTCCGGCAGTCGCTGGTGGAGCCGGCCGCGGACGCGGCGACCTGGCTGCCGACCGGTCCATGGCGGGTGGTGGTGCTGGCCGGGACGCCGGACCCGGCCGGCCGGCCGCTTTCCGAGAGTGCCCGTGAGCTGCCGCTGCTCGATCTATGGGTGGCGACCCTGCGCCGGCGGGGCTGGCCGCAGCCGGCACTGGTGGATGTGGCGGATGGCGTTTTCGCCATCGTCACCGACGCCGCTCCCATCGCGAGGGGACGGGAAGGCCACGATCCGCTCGCTCGCGACGGCATCGCGCCATCCACCGTCGGGCGCGCGGGCACGTGGGCGTGGCTGCGGGCGGCCGTCGAGGATGTCGCCTCGGCCGGCTGCCTGGTCACCGCCTGTGCCGCGACGCCGAGCGAGGTGGCGGCTGACCTGCCGCGCGCTCGGCGCGAGGCGCTTGAGGTCGCCGAACTCTATGCCCCGCACGGAGATTCGACGGTCCGCCAGGCGGATGAGGTGTGGCCCGCGCTCACCATCGCCCGCGCGACGCGGGCCGTCGGTGGTGACCGGCCGATCGGGCCCCTTGCCGCCCTCGCTACCGACCCGGCGGACCAGGAGCGGGATCGGCATACGCTCCGGGCCTGGCTCGACCACCCAGGCGCGCCGCGGCGCGCCGCTGCCGAGCTCGGCGTTCACGTCAACACGGTGCGCTACCGGATGGACCGGATTGCGGCCCTGCTCGACGTCGACCTCGACGACAGCGATGTCCGACTCGCCCTCCAACTCCTGCTACGCGCCCACCACACCCCTGACCCGTTCCCACCGAACTGACCTGCGCAACCACATGTGCATGTGTAGAGTTGCTGAATGAGCCCCCTGGAGCGACGCCTGCACGTCCTGATCGACCAAGCGCGCTACGACCAGCTCACCGCGGAGGCCACGCGCACCGGCCGGTCTGTTGCCGATATCGTCCGCTCCGCGATCGACCTGCACTTCGATGAGGACCGCGACCAGGCCCGTCGCGCGGCTGCGGCCCGGTTCCTGCTGGCATCGGCGGACTCGGATTCCGAGCCGGGCGAGACGTGGGAAGAGATGCTGGCCATCCAGGAGGCCGAGTTGGACCGCCGGCTCGACCTCGCGTGAACCAGCGCCCGAATCTGTTCCTCGACACCCCCGTATTCCTCTACGCCCTGGGCAAGGCGGCCCCTGCCAAGGCCGCCGCCCAAACCCTGCTTCGCGACGCATCGGTCGGGCAGTTGCGCCTCCACACGGGGGCGGAATGCGTCCAAGAGGTCATCTTCCACCGCCTCCGTTCCGGCTCCCGGAACCTCGCGGTCAATCAGGTCCACGCGATCAGGGAGCTCTGCGTCGTGCACCCGATGGACGATGCGGTCTTGGATCGAGGGCTGGAGTTGATCGAGGAGGCTGGGGCCCGCGGGCGCGACGCCTTCATCGCCGCCACCGCCCTGCTGGCCGGATTCGATCACATCGTGACCACGGACACCCGGTTCGTCGATGTGCCCGGCCTGCGCCCGGTGGACCCGCGCGACCTCGCCGGCTGACCCGGCACAATCGCCCGTATGACCGTCCGCATCGGCATCGCCGGCGACCTCACCCCCGCCTACCCCTCCCATCGCGAGATCGAGGCCGCACGGGGCCTGCTCGGCGACGACGTCGAGACGTCGTGGGTGGCGAGCGACGGACCGGGGGCCGCGGAGATCGTGGCGGGAGCCACGGCATACGACGGTCTGTGGATCGCGCCCGGCAGCCCGTACGCCGATGACGCCGCCGTTCTGGAGGTCATCCGGTGCGCGCGCGAGCGCGCGATGCCGCTGCTCGGCACCTGCGGCGGCCTGCAGTATGCCGTGCTCGAGTTCGCCCGTAACGTCCTGGGCAGCCCGGGGACGCACGCCGAGATCGACGGGGTTGACGACTCGAATGCCGTTGCCCCACTTGCCTGTTCGCTCGTAGGCCAGGAGCGCCTGGTGACGCCGACGCCTGGGACGTGGTTCGCAGACCTGGTCGCCGGCGAAGCGTTCGTCGGGATGCACTACTGCGGCTACGGCCCGACTCAGAAGACCGTCACCGACCTGACCGAGAACGACTGGCAGGTCGAGTCGAGCGCACCCGATGCACCGGCCGAAGTGCTGCGGTTGAAAACCCACCCGTTCTTCGTGCTGAGCCTCTTTCAACCTCAGATAGGGGCCATCAAACACGGTCGCGTGCACCCGCTCCTCCACGCCTTCGTGGACGCCGCCCACAGAGGCGCGAATAGCGAGCAGTCACACGCGATGGATGGCTGAGGCAATGGTCTCCCTCTGCGTTCGCAGGACCTGGTCCCGGACCGGCCTCTCGACGGGGCTGAACCGGCCTCTCGACGGGGCTGAACCGGCCTCTCGACGGGGCTGAACCGGCCTCTCGACGGAGGAAGTGGTGCGGTCAGGGGAGGAATGCCTGCAGGATGCGGTCGGCGGCGTCGACGGCGCTGACCCGCCCGGCGCGGACGTCGGCCTCCAGATCGGCCCGCTGTCCACGCACCGCCGGGTGGGCGCGGACAGCGTCCTCCAGGTGCGCGTCCACCATTGCCCACATCCAATCTTGCTGCTGCTGCGCACGGCGTGCCGCGAGCGAGCCCTCGGCCTCCAGATGCGCGCGATGGTCGAGGACGGCCTGCCAGACGTCGTCCAACCCAGAACCGGTCTGCGCCGAGCAGGTGAGCACCGGCGGGCGGCGGACATCCTTGCCCGGCAACATCAATCGCATCGCCGCACTCAGATCCCGCGCGGCCACGCGCGCCCGCCCCTCCCCGTCGCCGTCGGCCTTGTTGACGGCGATGACATCGGCGAGCTCGAGGATGCCGCGCTTGATCCCCTGCAGTTGATCCCCCGCCCCGGCGAGCGTCAGCAGCAGGAAGGTGTCGACCATCTCCGAGACGGCGATCTCGTTCTGCCCGACGCCGACCGTCTCGACGATGAGCACGTCATACCCGGCGGCCTCGAGGATGAGCATCGACTCGCGCGTCGCCCGCGCGACGCCGCCGAGATGTTTCCCGCTCGGGCTCGGCCGCACGAAGGCCTCCTCGCGCGCGGTCAACTCCGCCATCCGGGTCCGATCCCCGAGGATCGAACCGCCGGTCCGGCGCGACGAGGGGTCCACGGCGACGACGCCGACGCGCGAGCCGCGCTCGATCAGCCGCACCCCCATCGCGTCGATGAAGGTCGACTTGCCCGCCCCGGGCACACCGGTGATCCCGACCCGCACCGAGGCGCCCGTATGCGGCGTGATCGCCGCGATCAGTTCGCTCGCCTGGGCGCGGTGATCCGGGCGCGACGATTCGACCAGCGTGATCGCCCGCGCCACCTGCGCACGCGAACCGTCGCGGACGCCCGCGACCAGCGCCCCCACATCAATCGCCGGCCTCATGGTTTGCCCTGCTCCCGCGGCTGGAGAGGAGGTTCCACGCGGGTTACCGTGCCGACCCGATCGATGGCCCGATCGAAGGACGCAACGTGTCCAACCCCTGAGGACTCGGCACACGCGACCAGATAGGCCTCGGCGAAGTCCAACGGCAGCACTTCGTAGACCTCCACCGCCCTGAGGATCAGGTCCACGTCCAGACACGACACAGCCGAGAACCTGACCATCGACCGAACCGCCGTGGCAACGCGCTCCCTGGGTGCCTGATAGAACGACTCGAGCACGTAGATTGTCTCTGCCACAACCAGATCCGTGAGCAGCAGGCTCCCCGGAGCCGCGGCTCGGAGGAAGGCGGTTGCCCGGGCAGCCATCGGCGCCGGATCGCGCGTCAGATGTCGGACCAAGACATCGGTGTCAACGAATGCCTTGGTCATCGTCGATCACGTGAGCGTTGCTCCCTCGTCAACCGCCTGACATCGTCCCAATCGACATTGCGCCGTGCTGCAGGAACGGCGATGGATCCTTCGAGATCCAGGAAATCAGGGATCCGAGCCAGCACGGCGCGACCTTCCTCAACTCGGAACACGATGTCGTCTCCGGCCTCCACACCCAGCGCGTCTCGCACCGACTTGGGCAGCGTAATCTGCCCCTTCGAGGTGACCTTGGCCGCGACATCCATGACCACTCCTTACTCTTCGCCTAAAGTAAGGATAGCTCAGGCATCCAGGCGCGCCCGGAGGTCTTTGATCAGGTCGACGGCCGCACGAGAGATGACCGTCCCGGGCGGATAGATCGCATCCGCGCCCGATTCGCGCAGTTGCGCGAAGTCCTGGCTCGGGATCACGCCACCGACGACGATCATCAGGTCCTGACGCCCCAGGGCGTCCAACTCCGCCCGCAGCGCCGGCACCAGGGTCAGGTGCCCGGCCGCGAGGGAGGACACCCCGACGATGTGGACGTCAGCCTCGACGGCCTGGCGCGCGACCTCGGCGGGAGTTTGGAAGAGGGGGCCCACGTCGACGTCGAAGCCGAGGTCGGCGAAGGCGGTCGAGATGACCTTCTGCCCGCGATCGTGACCGTCCTGCCCCATCTTGGCGACGAGGATCCGCGGGCGCCGACCCTCGGCCTCCTCGAACTCCTCGACCAACTGCTGCGCGGTCTTGACACCCTCGTCGTCGCCGACCTCCGCGGAATACACGCCACCGATGGTACGGACCTGGGCCGTGTAGCGGCCGAAGACCTCCTCCATCGCGCTGGACATCTCACCGACCGTGGCCATCGCTCGGGCGGCCTCGATCGCGCATGCCAAGAGATTGGTCTCCAGAGTCCCGTCCGAGTCTCGTGCTGCGGCAGTGAGTTTCGCGAGAGCGGCACGGCATACGTCCTCGTCGCGCTCGGCGCGCAGTCGCTCGAGCTTGGCGATCTGTTGCGCGCGCACGGCGGCGTTGTCGACCTTGAGGACGTCGATCTCCTCGTCGTCCTCGACCACATAGGTGTTGACGCCGATGACCGGCTGCTGCCCGGAGTCGATCCGCGCCTGGGTGCGCGCGGCTGCCTCCTCGATGCGCATCTTGGGGATGCCGGCCTCGATCGCCTTTGCCATCCCGCCGGCGGCCTCGACCTCCTCGATGTGCTCCCACGCGCGCGCCGCGAGGTCGTGCGTCAACTTCTCGACGTATGCCGATCCCGCCCACGGGTCGATGGTCCGGCAGGTGCCCGACTCCTGCTGGATGACCAGCTGGGTGTTGCGGGCGATGCGGGCACTGAAGTCCGTTGGGAGAGCGATAGCTTCGTCGAGGGCATTGGTGTGCAGCGACTGGGTGTGGCCCTGGGTCGCAGCCATCGCCTCGATGCACGTCCGGACGACGTTGTTGAAGACGTCCTGCGCAGTCAGCGACCAGCCCGAGGTCTGGCTGTGCGTGCGCAAGGACAGCGACTTCGGGTTCTGCGCGCCCTGCTCCTTGACCAGCCGTGCCCAGAGCAGCCGCGCTGCCCGCAGCTTGGCGACCTCCATGAAGAAGTTCATCCCGATCGCCCAGAAGAAGCTCAGCCGCGGCGCGAACCTGTCGACATCGAGACCGACCGCCTTGCCGGCCCGGATGTATTCGACACCGTCGGCGAGGGTGTAGGCGAGCTCGAGATCCTGCGTCGCCCCGGCCTCCTGCATGTGATAGCCAGAGATCGAGATCGAGTTGAAGCGCGGCATCTTCGCGCTGGTGTAGGCAAAGATGTCCGAGACGATCCGCATGCTCGGCGTCGGCGGATAGATGTAGGTGTTGCGGACCATGAACTCCTTGAGGATGTCGTTCTGGATGGTCCCGGCCAACTGATCCGGCGCGACGCCCTGCTCCTCCGCGGCGACAACATAGAGCGCGAGGATCGGGATCACCGCGCCATTCATCGTCATCGACACCGACATCTGATCCAGCGGGATGCCACTGAAGAGCGTGCGCATGTCATAGATCGAGTCGATCGCCACACCGGCCATGCCGACGTCACCCTGCACCCGCGGGTGGTCGGAGTCGTAGCCCCGGTGCGTCGCCAGGTCGAAGGCGACCGACAAACCCTTTTGTCCCGCAGCGAGATTGCGCCGATAAAAGGCGTTGGACTCCTCGGCGGTGGAGAATCCGGCATACTGCCGGATCGTCCACGGTTGGTTGACATACATCGTCGGATAGGGCCCGCGCAGGAAGGGCGGCGCTCCCGGCACCGTCTGGAGGAAGTCGAGGCCGTCGAGGTCGTCGGACGTATAGACAGCCTTGACGTCGATGCCCTCCGGTGTCGTCCACGCGGGAGGCAGGTCACCGGAAACGGCGTCCGACGCGGCGTCGCCGCCGATCAGCGCAGACGTCGTGAAATCGGGAATCGTGCTCATCGCTCGGCTCCCTCCGCCGGGGCGCCGAGTCTGTCGAGGAGTCCGCTCAAGAACGCGACGACATCCATGCCGTCGTAGATCTCGCCGTCCACGTCTGTCTCCCCCAACTCCCGCCGCGCGCGGCCGGCGACATAGATCGTCTCGGTGCCGGCCGCGCGAAGGGCGGCGACCGCGTCGGCCGCGCCGGCGGCATACCCCTTGGGCGAACTCGCCAACACCACCGGTCCCGTATGCCGTGCCTCCCCCACCGCGGTTCCCGCGCCTTCGACGGTGGTCGCGACGATTCCGCCAGCCGCGAGCAGATTGGTCACGAACATCTCCCGTGCCCCGAAGTCGCGACGGCTGCCCAGCGCGACGACAGTGACCGCGGGCGGGGAGCCGTGCTGGGCGGCATACGCCGAAGCCCGGTCGCGCAAGACCTCCCACACCTGCGAATCCCGGTGCGGCGCAAGGCCACCAGCGGGCGCCGAGACCCGGGTGCGACGTGTCAGGGCAGTCTCCCCCGTGAGCGGGAACATGCTGACACCGGTCAACGGCTCGCGCCGGTTGGCGATGCGCGCCGCCTCCTCGTCGCGGGTCGCGGCGATGCGGGCAGCGACGATGCCCTCGGCGATGGCCCGCGGCATACCGCCCGCGGCCTCAATCTCCTGGAAGGCCGTCCAGGCGGCGGCGGCGAGTTCGTCGGTCAGCGCCTCGACATACCAGGAGCCGCCGGCGGGGTCGGTGACCCGCCCGACATTGGCCTCGTCGGCGAGGACGATCTGGGTGTTGCGGGCTAGGCGGCGCGAGAACTTCTCGGGCAGCCCGGCGACGGTGTCATAGGGCAGGACCGTGATGGCGTTCGCCCCCCCGACCGACGCCCCGAAGGTCGCGAGCGTCGAGCGCAGGACGTTGACCCACGGATCGTCGCGGGTGAACATCCGCAGCGCGGTGACCGCATGCGTGCGCGCGCCGCGGTCGGGCCCGGGCACCCCACACAGCTCGCCCACGCGCGCCCACACCCGGCGCAGAGCCCGCAACGCAGCCGTCGTGAGGAACTGATCGGCGGTGGCCGAGACACGAAACTCGATGTGCCTGAACGCATCCGCAGCTCCGACGCCGTCCGTCTCGAGCCGCCGCAGATAGGCGACGCCGGTGGCCACGGCATACGCGATCTCGTCGACGGCGCTCGCACCGGCGTCGCGGTAGACGCGCGAGTCGACGGTGATCGCTCGGACGCTGTCCACCCTCGCGGCCTTCGCGACATAGCCCGCGAGCCCGCCGAGGTCGGCGGCCGCACCCGTGCGCGCAGCGGCGCTGATCGGGTCGAGTCCGAGGTTGCCGCCGGCGCCGTTGGCACCACTGAGCACCACGAGGAGTGAATCCGCTGCTTCGGCTTGGTCGGTCACCGAGGACACCACGACAGGAGCGAGATCCAAACGGACGTCGGCGAGCGCCTCCGCGAGGTCACCGGCGGCCAACCCGTCGGCACCGATATGGACCCAGACCGAGGTGACGCCGTGTTCGAGATCGTCGAGGATCGCCGCGCGGGTGAGCGCCACGTCCGGGTCGTCATGCAGCTGGCGCACGTCCCACGGCATGCCGACCGGGCGCAACTCGCGGCCGCGCGTGAAGGGCATCTGCCCAGGCATACCGAGGGCAGGGGAGTCGTCGGGCGCGAGATAGAGGGGATTGATCACGACCCCACCCGGCACCTTGCTCCGCAGGCTTTCCTCAGCCTCGGTGGGCGAGAGCTTCGCGTCCTCGCCCCTGGACTTGTTGACCACACCGGCGACGAGGTCCTGCCACGCCTGATGCGTCTGGGGCGGGAAATCGGCGGCGAGGGACATCGCCTCGGTGGTGCCGGACATACGTGCGCTCCTTGGGTAGGGGCTGGAAGCGGCGCACCGGACTGGCGGTCGGGCGCCGTCGCCGATCATTTCCAGCCTATCGAGGGCGGTGGTAGGCCCGGACCGCTTCCCGGGAGAGGTTGCGCACAATGGCCGCCCTCACGCGCCGGGCGGTTGTGTGCGACCTCACCGCGGCGCGCCCGCGCTTGCTCCGCCCGTGCCCCGAGTTCCGCGTCCGGCGGATACCGCACCTCCTCGAGGCTGAGGCCGTGCGCCGGCATCACCTTCACCCGCGGATCCCGTATGCCGGCGCGCAGCACCTGTGCAGGGAAGCTCACGTCCACACGCCCGAGCCCCACCGGGACGACCGCGCCGACCAATGCGCGGACCATCGAGTGGCAGAAAGCGTCTGCCTCGACGGTGGCGACCAGCGTCTGGTCTGCGTCGCGTTCCCAGGAGTATGCCAGCAGCGTCCGGATCGTGCTCGCCCCCTCGCGCCGCTTGCAGAAGGCCGCGAAATCGTTCAGCCCCAAGAGTGTTCGGGCGGCCGCATCCATGGCGGCCGCATCCAGGCGGTCGGCCGCGACGACGGTGTCGTGCCGGCGCAGTGGGTCGAGCGTGGCCTGGTCGTCGCAGACTCGGTAGGCATAACGCCGCGCCGTCGCCGAGAAGCGCGCGTCGAAGCCGTCGGCAGCGACAGCTACCCGGTGCACGACGACATCCGGCGGCAGCACGGCATTGAGCCGATCCACCGCCGCCCGCTCGGGTGAGCGGTCACTGCGGCCAGGAAGCGCGGCATACGGGCCGTCGGAGATGTCGGCATGCGCGACCTGCCCGCGCGCGTGCACCCCGGCATCGGTGCGGCCGGCGACAACCAGCCGCACCGGTTCGGACACCCGCAGGATGGTGGTCAAGGCTGCGGCGAGTTCCCCCTCCACCGTGCGTTGCCCGGGCTGGGCGGCCCACCCGGAGAAGGCGGTGCCGTCATACGCGAGGTCGATCCGCAGGCGAGGCACCTCGGCAGCCTAATGTCCGCCACCGACAGCAGACACTCGAAAACCACCTGCGCGCGCAGCGAGTCCGGATGAGGATGGAGTCATGGACCGACCCCTTTTGGCCGATGCTCTCAAGCACCGCGACGTCGTGCTGCGGGCCTTCGTCGGCGCCGACGGCCGCCTCTCAAGCATCCCGACCAAGCTGATCAAGCGTCTCGTCGTCCTCGACTTCGTGGCCCAGGATTTCGAGATCGGGCGTACCTATCCCGAGGCCGACGTCAATGCGATCCTCAAGCGCCGGCACGACGACCACGCCGCGCTGCGCCGTTACCTGGTCGAGCAGGAGTTCATGGGGCGCCGGGACGGCCACTACTGGCGCTCGGGCGGGACCGTATCCGAGGACTGACCCGA
The DNA here is from genome assembly GCF_039531165.1 of Nostocoides vanveenii. NCBI lineage: Bacteria > Bacillati > Actinomycetota > Actinomycetes > Micrococcales > Intrasporangiaceae > Nostocoides > Nostocoides vanveenii. Next base: position 93,821 of record NZ_BAAAPN010000059.1, read on the forward strand.
CGCCGCGCGCATGCGGGTCGCGCCAGGACAGAAAACGGCCCCGCGGGAGCACTCCCGCGGGGCCGTCGACGTATGCCGGCGTGGCTCAGGCCTCGTCGACCTGCTGCTTCGCAGCGCCACCGGCCGGCTTGAAGCCGGCCTTCTCGGCGGACTCGGCAGAGTCGAACCAGACCTCGGCCTCAGTGGCGTCGTACCACCGCGAGCCGGGGACGTGGAAGAGCATGGAGTCCTTGTTGCCCTTGACGTCGTGGCCGGCCGGAGCGGAGCCATCGGCGGCCGGCTCGGCCGAACCCTTGCCATACTCCGCCTCGACGAAGGCGACCGGCTCAGCGGCCGCCTTGCGCGAGCCAGCCTTGCGGAAGCCCGCGGCCTCGGCGTCGGCAGCCGACTTGAACCAGAACTCCGCCTCGGTGGCGTCGTACCACTGGCCATCCGGCTCGTGGTAGAGGCCGCTGTCGGCGTTGCCTTTGACGGTGTAGCCCGCCGGGGCAGAGCCGTCTGCGTTCGGGGCGGCAGCGCCGGCCGGCAACTCGGCCGCAGCCGGAGCGGCGGCGTCGGCGGCAACGTCGGCCGCAGCCGGAGCGGCGGCGTCGACAGCCGGGGCGTCGGCAGCACCGCTCAACCCGGCGGCCTTGGTGGCAGCAACCGGCTCGGAGGAGGTCAGGTCCGCGGCCTCCGCAGAGGCACCAGCGGCCGCGACGTCGGTCTCGGTGCCCTCGACGGCGGCGATCTCGTCAGCGACCGGGGCGACCTGAACATCCGCGGTCGCGGCGTCCTGGACATCGGCAGCACTGGCCGAGCGCACGTCGTCGGCGCTGGCCGAGGCGAGCACGGCGGCGTCATCCGCGGCGGCGCCGGCGGCGTCCTCGATTTCGGCGACGGGAGCGTCGGCCACCGGGGCCTCCGCGACGGGGGCTGCCGCCTTGTCCGCCTTGGCCTTGTCCTTGGCGGAGCGCTTGGTGGCGCCCTCGGCTTCGGCGACGACGGCCTTCTTCGGCTTGGCCGAGACGGGCTCACGCACGAGCTCGATCACGGCCATGGGGGCGTTGTCGCCCTTGCGCGCGGCGATCTTGGTGATGCGGGTGTAGCCACCCGGACGCTCGGCCATATCGGGCGCGATCTCGACGAAGAGGCGGTGGACGACGCCCTTGTCCTTGAGCGTCGCGATGACGCGGCGGCGGGCGTGCAGGTCACCGCGCTTGGCGAAAGTCACCATGCGCTCGGCGAGCGGGCGCATGCGCTTGGCCTTGGCCTCGGTGGTCGTGATCGAGTCGTGCTCGAAGAGCGCCGTGACGAGGTTGGCGAGAATCAGCCGCTCGTGAGCGGGACCGCCTCCGAGGCGGGGACCCTTCGTGGGGGCAGGCATGTCATTTCTCCTAATGCAAGAGGTCTAGAGATCGTCGGGGTCCCCGCGAAGTAGCGCAGCTGGGTCCCACGGTCTGCGTGGGCGGAACGAGCGTAGAACTTCGTGGGGTGTCTCAGAGCTGCTCGTCTTCGGCGAAGGACAGATCGTCGTCCTCGTCGAAGGCGTCGTAGCCGGCGTCGAGGGACGACGGGTCGAATCCGGGCGGGCTGTCCTTGAGGCCAAGGCCCATCGAGTGCAGCTTCGCCTTGACCTCGTCGATCGACTTGGTGCCGAAGTTGCGGATGTCGAGCAGGTCCGCCTCGCTGCGCCCGACGAGCTCACCCACGGTGTGGATGCCCTCACGCTTGAGGCAGTTGTAGGAGCGAACGGTCAGGTCGAGGTCCTCGATCGGCAGCGCCAGGTCGGCGGCCAGGGCGGCATCGGTCGGCGAGGGGCCCATGTCGATGCCCTCGGCCTCGACGTTGAGCTCGCGGGCCAGGCCGAACAGCTCGACCAGAGTCTTGCCGGCGGAGGCCATGGCGTCGCTCGGGGCCATCGAGTTCTTGGTCTCGACGTCGACGATCAGCTTGTCGAAGTCGGTGCGCTGCTCGACACGGGTGGCCTCGACCTTGTAGGTCACGGCGAGGACCGGGCTGTAGATCGAGTCGACCGGGATGCGGCCGATCTCCTGGTCGCCGGCCTTGTTCTGCTGCGCCGAGACGTAGCCGCGGCCGCGCTCGACGATCAGCTCCATCTCGAGCTTGCCCTTGTCATTCAGGGTCGCGATGTGCAGGTCGGGGTTGTGGATCTCGACGCCGGCCGGCGGGGCGATGTCGGCAGCCGTGACGGCGCCGGCGCCCTGCTTGCGCAGGTACATCACGACCGGCTCGTCCTCTTCGGAGGAGACGACCAGGCCCTTGATGTTGAGGATGATCTCGGTGACATCCTCCTTGACCCCGGGGACGGTGGAGAACTCGTGCAGCACGCCGTCGATGCGGATGCTGGTGACCGAGGCTCCGGGGATGCTCGACAGGAGCGTGCGGCGCAGGGAGTTGCCGAGGGTGTAGCCGAATCCGGGCTCGAGTGGCTCGATGACGAACCGGCTCCGGTTGTCGGCGACGACCTCCTCGGTCAGGACGGGACGCTGTGCGATCAGCACTGTTTTCTTCTTTCCCGACGGCACCCGCTATTTGATGCCGACGTATGCCGCGGTCTCCCGCGGCCAGGCACGTCACCTCTGTCTGCGACGTACCGAACCCTTGTGCCGCACTGCCGCGAGCGGCACTGCGGCACAAGGGTTTTGGATCAGTTCTTGCTGTAGAGCTCGACGATCAGCTGCTCGGTGAGCTGGGTGTCGATCTGCTCGCGGACGGGCAGCTGGTGGATCAGGATCTGCAGCGTGCCGGGGACGACCTGCATCCAGGCCGGGACCGGGCGCTCGCCGAAGGTCTCCCGCGCCAGCTGGAACGGGAAGGACTCGATCGACTGCTTGCGGATCGTGATGATGTCAAACTGCTCGACGCGGTAGGACGGGACGTCGACGCGGTGGCCGTTGACCTCGAAGTGGCCGTGCGTGACGAGCTGACGGGCGTGCCGACGGGTCCGGGCCAGGCCGGCGCGGTAGATGACATTGTCCAGGCGCGACTCGAGGATGGTCAGCAGGTTGCTACCGGTCTTGCCGGGGCGGTTGGCTGCTTCCTCGTAGTAGCGGCGGAACTGCTTCTCCATGACGCCATAGGTGAAGCGGGCGCGCTGCTTTTCCTGGAGCTGGGTGAGGTATTCCTTCTCCTGGATCCGGCGACGGCCGTGCTGACCCGGGGGGAAGGGACGGATCTCGAAGTTCTTGTCGCCGCCGACGAGGTCGAGCTTGTAGCGACGGGACTTCTTGGTGATGGGGCCGGTGTACCGAGCCATGACTAACTACTCTCCGTTTCGGGAAGCGGGCTCAGACGCGGCGGCGCTTGGGCGGGCGGACACCGTTGTGCGGGCTGGGGCTGACGTCCGAGATGGCGCCGACCTCCAGGCCTGCAGCGGTGAGGGAACGGATGGCGGTCTCACGACCCGAGCCGGGGCCCTTGACGAAGACGTCGACCTTGCGCATGCCGTGCTCCATCGCACGCCGAGCGCAGGCCTCGGCGGCCATCTGCGCGGCATACGGGGTGGACTTGCGGGAGCCCTTGAAGCCGACCTGGCCGGCAGAGGCCCACGAGATCACGGCGCCCGAGGGGTCGGTGATCGAGATGATGGTGTTGTTGAACGTGCTCTTGATGTGGGCCTGACCCACGGCGACGTTCTTCTTGACCTTGCGACGGACCTTCGACGTCGCGCGAGCCTTGGGAGGCATTACTTACCAGCCTTCTTCTTACCGGCGACGGTGCGCTTGGGACCCTTGCGCGTGCGGGCGTTGGTCTTGGTGCGCTGACCGTGGACCGGCAGGCCCTTGCGGTGGCGCAGGCCCTCATACGAGCCGATCTCGACCTTGCGGCGGATGTCCGCGGCGATCTCGCGTCGCAGGTCACCCTCGATCTTGACATTGCCTTCGAGGTAGTCACGAAGGGCGACGAGCTGGTCGTCGACGAGGTCCTTGACGCGGGTGGACGGGTCGACACCCGTCGCCGCCAGCGCCTGCTGGGACGTCGTCCGACCCACACCGAAGATGTAGGTCAGGGCGACCTCGACGCGCTTGTCGCGCGGGAGGTCGACTCCAACAAGACGTGCCATGTGGTGGCATTCCTTTTCTGTTCGTCCGGAGGTTTCGGGTGCAGCGCCAGTCGGGGCGTCGGTCAACGGCGGCGGATTGTCGTATGCCGGTGCGCTCCCGTCCGCGGCCTCCGGGCCGCGGGTGACGTCCTGGCTCTCCAGGGGTCGGGTGCTGCGTTCATCATTGAGTTGTCTTGCGTCTGGTCGAGGACCCTGTGAGCAGGTGCTCGGTCGGGGATCAGCCCTGGCGCTGCTTGTGGCGCAGGTTGTCGCAGATCACCATGACCCGCCCGTGACGGCGGATCACCTTGCACTTGTCGCAGATCTTCTTGACGCTCGGCTGAACCTTCATCAGTCTTTTCCGGTCGTCTCGATCGGCTGGCCCGCGGACCGGTCGGCCCGCGGGGTCTTGCTAGCGGTAACGGAAAACGATGCGCCCGCGGGTCAGGTCATAGGGGCTGAGCTCCACGACGACCCGGTCCTCGGGGAGGATCCGGATGTAGTGCTGGCGCATCTTGCCCGAGATGTGGGCGAGAACCTTGTGACCGTTGGTCAACTCCACCCGGAACATTGCGTTCGGGAGAGCTTCGACGATCGTGCCCTCGACCTCGATGACACCGTCCTTCTTGGCCATATCCTCCGTCAATCCATGTTGGCGACCGACCCCTCTAGGGGTGGGACCGGTCATACGAAATCGGCCCAGTGTGCAAGGCAGGGTGCGCGCGCACACGTGACCGACGCTCCAGTCTACGGGAGGATGGCGGACACCGGAAATCGCCGCCGGTCCGACGACCGAGGTCCGGCTCACCGTCGTCAACTCGTCCGTCTCGATGTCTCAGAGCCGGACGTGGTCGTCGTGGTTGGAGGGGTGTCGGGAACGTGCGCCACCCCAACAACGAGCCGGCCGTCGCCCGATATCGACTGGCCGTTCAGGGGATAGATCGAGTGAGGCAGCCCATACTCCATGTGCGTGCGGCTGCCGCGCTGTCGGCAACGCCTCGCAAGCCGCCATGCCAAAACGCTAAAACCGCTGACGACCCGGTGACAATGGCTGAATCGGCGCCCGACGAGGCGTGGATCGGTCCACTCTCGGTAGGGGAGGCACAGCGGGCGCTATACCGCGCACTTTGACTCCCCTACCGTGAGTAACTGGCAGTCGACGCCTCACGCGAGCGACAGCCCACAGCAGATCCCGGTCAGCGCACGCTGACCGGTGTCACTGTTCCGGTCTGCCAGTTCCACACCATCACCTGGCGCGACGGGTTGTCGGCATCGGCAACAACAGGCGCCGTGCCGGCCAGCGCGGGTTGGCGGTTCGGTTCATACAGGGTGGCCAACGCTGCGGCCGAGCTCGGGGGGTCCATGGACCGGTCGACGATGTGGATAAATCCCTCCCGGCCATCGCTCACGCTGACCACGGCGCGTCGCCCGGTGCGGTCGATGTCATAGCTGACCAGGCTGAGCACGCCGTCTCTGCTGTCATCGGCGACCCGGAAGGTCCCCGCGGGATTGCGCACGGACACCGCCCACCCGGTTATATCCGCCGCGTCCTTGTACCACTGGCGCGAGAAGCTGACACCGGCGTTACTCGCGCGTGGGCGGCCGCTGACGTCGTAATACCCCTCGACGTCGGTGTCACGGTGCACGATCGAGACCGCGTTCGTGGCCCGGGACCACTGGTTGATGCTGCTCGAGCCGTCCATCGAATAGAAGGCGACCATCCGGGCTGATCGAGGGCTGCATGGAGCGGGCGGCTTGCTGGCTCCCCGCCGGCGTCAGCGAGACTCTCGTTGTCCGGCCCCCCGGAACATCCCGGAGGAAGACGTCGCCTGCGCGGTTCGTGTCACCGGGCACGAGATTGCCCGCGGCGGTCGCGAAGACGACATACCTGCCGTCGGCCGACATGTCGAGGTCTTCGCACCACTCAATCGTTGGCCTGGCCGGATGTCGAGACCGAGACCCGGATGATGGCGCCAGTTGTCAGGTCCGCGCGGAAGACCCCGGGCATCCGGGTGCCATCTCCCGGCACGAGGTTGGTCGCATCGGACCTGAAGGCAACATGCCGGCCGTCATCGGACACCACCGGCCACGAACTGGCCCCATCGGCCTCGGCGCCTGCGACCCCCTTGGAGATCAAGACGGGTGGTGCCCGCGACCCGATCCCGGATGAAGATGTCCGGATACTTCCCGGTGTCGTTCGGCGCGAGGCTCGTCGCCGTCGAGGCGAAGACGACGAATCGACCGGTCGCCAGAATATCGGGTTGCATCGAACTGCCGTTCCCGAGCGCGGGCGGAGCAGCTGCCGTTGGTGCGGCCCCCGCCAGTGCGGCACAGGCGGACCGGGCGGCGATCGTCCAGGAGCGGATGCTGCGCATGGCCGAGCGTAGGCCCGGTCAGGCCTCGATGCCGACGCGCACCGGAGCCGCGGGCAGAACGGCTCCTACATCATCTGCGCGTGATTCTCGGTCACGAGTTCGTCGCCGATCTCGACGCCCTCAAGGTTCAGGACCTTACGACGAATAATGTTGCTGCGCATATAGATCGCTGGAGCATCATTGGTGATGACGTGCATGGCCTCATAGATCCGATAGGCCTGCGCCGGCGCCCGATCGCTCGACCAGGCACCCACGAGGTGCGTCTGACCCACCGACAGCGAGAGCCGGTATGCCGCATCGGTCCGGTTCTCGATCTGGAGGTCGAGCGCTGGATAGGCGCACGTCGCGCCCGAAGCGAACGGCTGCGTCCGCGCGTTATCGGGGAAGACGTCATAGGTGTGCCGCCAGCGCTGCACCACCGTCAGGGGCGTATGCAGCGTCATCCAGTAGATGAGGTTGGTCAGTTGGCACAGACCGCCACCCACGCCCGGCCGAAGGGTGCCTTCGTCGAGGACCACGCCCTCGAGGAAGCCGCGCTTGGCGTTCGGATTGCCGACGAACTTCCAGAAGCCCAGTCGCTGCCCGGGGAGCAGCACGCGGCCGTCCAATGGAGAGAGACCGCGAGGCGAAGGTTGGTGATCTTGTTGTGCTGCACCTGCATCGGCAGTCCCTGCAACCGACGCAACATCGGCGTCGAATGCTGCATCACGGCATACGGGAAATCGTCGGGAGTCGCGACGTGGAGGTCGAGGTCGGCGCCGCAACGCCGCCACTGCCACTCACGCTTGGCGCGCCGCACCCCGGGTCCTGCCCAGCGTTACACGAACTGCCGTGCCGTGGTCGCGTCCATGCCCTTCTCCCCTTCGAGGCGATGCGTGTCCTTGTCACTGTGACGCACATCGTCGGGGAAAGGTTGGCGGCGCGGCGCGAGGGCCAGCGCCAAAAGGCGGCCGGTGCGGCGATCAGTCCTTGGGCGCGCTGACCAGCTGGCTGCGGACTTGCTCCATATCGAGTCCCTTCACGGCCTCGATGACCTGCTTCAGGCCCGCTGCCGGCAGCGCGCCCGGCTGGTTGAAGACGAGGATGCCCTCACGGAAGGCCATCAGCGTCGGGATCGAGGTGATCTGCAACTGCGCGGCCAAGAGCTGCTCCGCCTCGGTGTCGACCTTTCCGAAGACGAGCTCCGGGTGCTCCTCGGACGCCTTCTCGAAGACCGGCGCGAACTGGCGGCACGGGCCGCACCAGGCTGCCCAGAAGTCGACCAGGATGATGTCAGTGGACATGACCGTGCTCTCAAGATCCGCGGCGGTCAGAGTGCGGGTCGCCATGAGATTCCAGCTTTCACTCGGGTGTTTTGAATGCCAACACACCAGGCCCGTCCGCACATTCCCGCGGCAGAAGTCTTTACCCAATCTTGGAACTCTCTTGGTTCCCCGGGTTTCGCGCCGTTGTTACGGTCCGAGTGCGGAACCGATGCCGACACTACCGACGAGCACTCGACTGCTGTGGGTCCGCGCCCACGGCTTGGCAGGGGGTTGCCACCATGACACAGACGACCACGAGACGACCATTGGCGACGGGAAGTCGCACACCAGGACCTCGCCCATCCGCCCCGCCGGCACCCATAGCGCCCGAGCCAGCGGATGTCGCCGCCGAACAAGCGTATGCCGATCGGGTTGCCGCCCTTTTCGATGGCCCGCCGGGCGCAGAACCAGTGCTCGCCGTTCTCAACGGTCCGGTGGGATGTGGTGTGACCGGCATCCTGCGTCGCGCCACGACGGCCGCCGGGGTGACCAGCGGCTGGGTGCATGTGCTGCCAGGCCGCAGCGACGGCGCGCAGGGCGCGATGGCGCAGTGGACGCGTGCCGACGGGACGGGTGAGCAAGGCACGACTGCGGGCCCGAGCTTGGCCGACGTCCTCGACGAACTCAGCGGCGAACTCCCGCCAGGTTCCGTGCTAGTGGTGGACAGCTTCCACAGCCTGACCATGGCCTCGGCCAACTCATTGATCGTGTGGAGCCACGCGGCTCGCCTGCGCGGTGTCCACGTCCTGATCGGCTTCCATCCGGCACTCGACCAAGCCGGCGTCGCTCCACTGCTCAATGTTCCGTCCACCACGACCTGGATCGATGTCCGGCCGCTGCGCGAGGAGGAGCTGCGCGCCGACCTGGCCGCCGGCCTGCCCTGGGCTGCGCCCGGGCTGCTCGACGTGGCCGTTGACGCGTGCGCAGGCTCCTCCCTGCTCCTGCGCGCCCTAAGGCGGGCCTTGGCCGGCGAGGAAAGCGTAGACGCCAACGCCCTGTCCCGGGCGCACGCGTCGGCGCTCGAGTCGGGCACCCTGCGCCTCGTCGCCGACCAAGGCCCCGACGCCCTGACTCTCGCGCTGCTCAGTGCGCTGGTGCGTCCTGTCCACAGCGCCCGGGCGGCTGCCGAACAACTCGGGCTCCCCGGCGCAACAGCAGCCCGGCTCGAAGTTCTGCTGACCGAGTGCGGGTTGCAGCCGAATACGCGGGAGTCGGCTGGGGTCGTGCATTCCGTGCTTGCCCGACGCGCGCCGATGGACGTACGCCGCGTCGCCGCGGGACATGCGCACAGCTTGCTCTCGGCCACCGCGGGCAAGGGCCAACTCTTCCGGCTCCGAGCGACCGTCGGTGATTCCCTGACCGGGATGCTGCCCCTGGCCGAGGCTGCCTATGCGGAGGCGTGGGCGGAGGGCGATCCGGACACTGCGGCCGCGGTAGCCACGACCATGCTCACCCGGTCCGCCGACCCGGCCGAGTTGGCGTGGGCCAAGTCCGCAGCCATGCGGTGTTGGGCCGGCATCGACTGGAACGCGTTCGCCAACCACGTGGCCTGGCTCGACGAACCGGCGGTGGCCCCGTTGGTCGCCGACCTGGATTTATGCGACTGGCTGCGCCTCGAAGCGCACACCGTGGCGCGCGAGGTGTTTGGCATCAGTGGTGCTGGCGAGTTGCGTCAAGCGACCCGGCTCGCCAACCGGGCGCTTTACGGTTACGCGGCAGAACCCGATGTCAAGAATTTGGATCAGGCAATCAGCGGGCAGGGGATTCTCAGCGTCAGCGCGCCCCTCGCCAGTCGGTTAGCTCTGGCATGGTTCGGTCTTGCCGACTACGAGGCGGCCCACCGGTGGGCGTCGGTCGCCGCGTTCACCGCCTCCGAAAGTGAACTCGCCGATTGCGCAATGGGCCACCTGGTCGGAGCACAAGCCCTGATCCGGCTCGGTCATTTCGACCAGGCCGAGCAACAGGCGCAGGCAGGTGCCGAGCTGTTCGCCGCGTTCGGCGCATCAAATTTGGAGGCGTTCGCGCGCCTGTCCGCGATCCACGCCGCCGTGGAGGCCCGGCGGCCCGTGACCGCCTTGCCCGACCCCATCGCCAACCCGCATCCGGGACTGGCCCTCTATCGCACCTACCTCGCCGCCCGCTGCGACCTGCTGGCAGGGCGCCCCGACCAGGCCGTGCGCCAGCTTTTCGAGTGCGGTCGGGCCCTGACCAAGTGCGGGGTTGTCAACCCGTCGCTCGTGAACTGGCGGCCCCACCTCGCATCGATCTTCCGCGCGAAGGGCCAGGCGGACTTCGGCCAGCACGTCGAGACAGACCTGGTCGCCGCCTGGCGCGAGTGGGCGGCGATCGAGCCCGCCGCTGCCGCCCGGCGAAGCACGGTCCTCGGTGCCCGGGCGGCAGAAGTCTTCACCGACGACGAACAGCCCGTGAGCGCCCCGACCCTCGACATGCTCTCCCCCGCTGAGCTGCGCGTCGTGGATCTCGTCGTGAAGGGGATGAGCAATCGCGACGCCGCCAAGACACTCTTCCTCAGCAAACGCACCGTCGACACACATCTGGGAAATGTCTACCGGAAGCTCAGCCTCTGTTCCCGTGAGGACCTCGTCGAGTTGATGAAAGTGCTTGCGCCCCAACGTGGTGAGTGCGCTCTGAGCGTCTTCGGCTGACACCCTTCAGCAGCCGCCCCACCCGGTGGCCTCCGGATGCACCGAGCGCGGGCACCGGTTGTGGACATCGCGGACCCCCGCTCAGGCGGGCGCTGCAACCTTGTCGAAAAAGTCGGCCAGCACGGTGGCGCATCGCTCGGGTTCTTCGAGGATCGGCAGGTGGCCGGCACCCGGAATCGTCAAGGTTGCGCAATGCGGCACCGTCGCGGCGATCAGCTCGGCGTTCGCCCGGAACTGCGGCATGTCCTCGGTGCCCACGACGAGGAGCACTTCCGCTTCAACGCGGCCGAGCACATCGGCGTCCTGCACGGTGCGCGCCAGGGAACTCATCGCGCCGGAGCGCAACTCCTCGAATCGGTGACCCGAGATCTCGGCCGCCATCGCGTCATACCGGGCAGGGAAGCGTCGCAGGCCGGCGAAGATGGGTGGGGGGTCGTTCATCCACAACCGCGCCAGCGCCGACCCCGGACCGAGGTGGCCGATCTGCATCATCAGCAGCAGGTACTTCGCTCGAGCCTGCGGGTCGTCGGGCACCCCGCTGAGGGTGGGCGCGGCGAGCACGAGCCGATCGACGAGATCGGGGCGCTCCACGGCGACCTGCAACGCAATGCTCGACCCGAAGGACAGGCCCACCAAGTCGCGAGCACCATTGCGCTCCATCTCCTGGGCCACCCCCGCGGCCCAGCCGCTCATGCTCGCCGGGGGCCGCTCGCCCGCGTTGACGCCGTGCAAGGGCAGATCGATCCCGACATGATCACGCCCCGGGATGAGCGACCACAACTCGCGCCAGATCCGAGAGTTCATCGTGTAGCCGTGCACCCAAGAGACGGGTGTCTCGCTCATACTCGGGCCCCCTGACGCCTGCGAGCGGGGGCGAGTGGGAAATGCGCGACGAAGTCGCGGAAGGCCACGACGTTGACATCCTCCGGGCCAAGGTCCCAGGTGGCGTCGGGGTCGAGATTCGCCCAGACGACGCAGTCCTGAGAGATGGCCAATCGAGAGCCGTCCACGATGTAATCCAAGGGTTGGCCGGCGTCGCCGATGACCGCGACGCGCACCTGGGTGCCGTCGGGGGTCGGGAGCGCGCCGGTGAGGATGATTGGGTCGCCGGTTCCGCTGCCGAACGACGTCGCCACGACCGTGGGGCTGAAGGCCACCGCCCGGAAGGCCGATCGGTGCGCGGCGCGCGAGCCCGATCCGCCGAGATAGTCCGCCGCCGCCTTGCGGTAGCGCAGGTCGTACCACGGATCGGCCATGGTCATGAAGTCACCACCGATGGACAGCGTGCCGTCGGCGGCGCGCACAGTGACCATGCCCTGCAGGCTCGGCACTCCGTGCACCGTCGGGAAGTGCTCGATGTCGAAGGCGTTCTCGACGACGAACTCCACCGGGACGTCGACCGCCCGGTCGACGGCCGGCCGGATCTCCCTGCCCGTTGTGAGCCGCCGGATGGCGTCGGGAAAACCATTGTCCCCCAATTCATCGTCGCCGAAGCGGACGAAGAGCAGCTCACCGATGTGCACCGTGTCGTATGCCTGCACACTCGGCCGGGTGGGGTGCGTCCCGACCCGGATCAACCGGCCGTGGAAGGGGCAGACGACACAGTTGCCCCGGACGCTCCCACCGATCGCGAGGTTGGCTCCGCGGTGCGGGCACGTCGAGTCGGCCACCTGGAACGCTGGTCCGTCGGCGCCCTCGCTTCGCACGATCATCAGCCGGCGATCACCAACGGTGACCGGGGTCAGCTCTTCGGTGATGGCAGAGGTGAAGGCCAGGAGATACCAGCCGGCGTGCAAATCCGTCATGCCACGTCCTTCGTCTGAGCAGTTGCCAGGATCTCGTCGCCGGCGCGAAGCCCGCTGCGGATGGCACGGTCGAGATAGGGATGTCCGACGTCGGCGTGGGTCGCCTCACCGGCAAAATGGATGCGCCCGAAGGGTTTTCGCCAGCGCGCAGCGGCCGTGCTCGAGGGATCGGGCGCCATGGTGAAGGCCCCCCGGGACCACGGCTCGGCGCTCCAATCCTGAAGCGCGACCTCGCGGGTCGGGTCCATGCGGTGGCACCCAATACCGGCGAGCGTCTCGGCCACCCGCTCGGGCTGCGCGGCCCAGTGTGCAGCGGTAGGAGCCTCGGTGCCCTTGGACACCAGCATCACGTGCTGCTCGCCTCGATGCCAGGTGAAGAAGCCCAGCTCCGGGTCGAAGACGAAACCGTCAGTGGTGGCCGGTGCCGCCACGGGGACGCCGGCGACCACCGCGGGTGCTGCCGGTAGCTCGCGCGCGGCGTCAACCTTGGCTTGCGGCAAACCGGCGATAACCACCGTGCCATCAGCGACCAATGGTGGGGGAGCGGTGAAAACCATTGCGCGCGAACGCCATACGGCTCCGGACGTGGTGATGGCTCGCACTCCCCCGGCCGTGGATTCGATGGCTACCACCGGAGCGCCGAATGCGATCCGCTGGCCCTCGGCGAGACGTCCGGGGATGGTGCTCAGGCCGGCGTCGAGGAGGAATTTCATTCCTGCCGGCGGGGCCAGAGCGGCATCGGCGAGTAGCCGCCCGAGGAGCACATCACCGATCGCAACGCCGCTGACCTGCTCGACCCACTGCCGGGCGGCGAACTCCCCGGCCCCGGTGACCCCAGCCATCCGAAGGGCGGCCGAGACCGTCAGGCCACCGGCCATCGGGCCCAATCGACGCCTCAGACTGCGCAGCCGCTGATGGGCAGCCAGCGGGGCGACCAGATCGCCACGCGCGTCCAACGCATGCGTCGACCCGTCGATCCAGACCGCGCTGTCGATCAGCGCACCGTCGATCCCCGTCGCCTCCGAGTCCCGGTCGACCAGCGACCAGACGGGGTGATCGCTACCGTGCAGCACCTGGGCGCCGAGTTCCATCGGGCGCACGCCCGGCGCTTGGTGTGTGAGCACGCGGCCGCCGACCCGTTCCCGCGCTTCGAGGACCACAACCTCGTGACCCGCCTTCTGGATGCGGCGGGCCGCACTCAGGCCGGCGACGCCCGCGCCGACGACCACGACATCCACGTCGGGAGTCATGCCAGGTCCAGGACGGTCGAGATCGGACGGCGAGGGAACGCACTGGCTTGCCAGACAAGGGGTTTGGCACGCAGCGCGATCTGCGGATGTGCACTCAGCAGCGTCGTCAACAGCACGGGGAGCGCCGCGCGCACCAGTCCGGCGCCCAGGCAGTAGTGCGGTCCGGCGCCGAAGGCGAGGTGGTCGCGAGGGTGGTCGCGATCGGCCCGGATCTCCCCAGGCGCGTCAAAGCCCGACGGATCGCGATCCGCCGATCCGATGTGCACGAGAACCTGGGTTCCGGCAGGCACGATCCCCGAGGGCAACGCCACATCGCGATCCGCCCGCCGGGAGACGAAGGGAATGGGCGTATGCCAGCGGATCGCGTCCTCGCACCACCGTGCCGCGAAGCCCTTCTCGCGCACGATCCGAGCGCGCAGTTCGGGATCGCCCAGGACACGATGCACCGCGACGGTCGTCAACTCCGCCAGCGGTGACCAGCCGCCGACCGTGGCCAGCGTGATGATTCCCAGGGCGTCGGGCCGATCCAGTCCGCTCGCGGCCAATTGCGCCAGCGGACTGCCGGCGAGGGCGGCGTCCATCAACTCGTCGGCGAAAGCGTGCAGGGCAGCTACGGCATCCTGGCCGGCGCGTGCCGAAGCCGGCCGGGGCATCGGATCCAGCGCCACCGCGACTGCGCGTGCGTGCCTGTCGAAGGAGGCGACCTGGTCAGGCGGGATGCCGAGCACGGTGGTCAGGACGCGGGTGGCATAGGGCTCGCTGACATCCCGGGTCAGGTCGCTGCCCGAATGCAACGGCGCGACAACCGCACCGGCCGCTGCAGCCAGCCCGGGGAGCACCCGGCGCAGGGCGGGCGGGCCGAGCAGGGCAGCGCCCGGGCGGCGCAGGCTGTGGTGCTGCGGCCCATCGGTATTCAGCATGGAGACTGGCGCGCCGGATGCCTCCACGCGACGGGCCTGACCGCCGGCCGCGGTGAAAGCGGGCTCGATGAAGACTGCAGCACAATCCTCGTAGCGGGTCAGGACGATCAGATCCGTCCCCGCGAGGGCATGCAGCGGGTCGTTCTCGCGCAGCCAGGCCAGCGTGGGCTCGGGATTGAGCAGGAAGGCGAAGGAGAAGAGCGGCGCCACGGGTGAGTGTGTGGCAACGGACATCTCACTTGACCTTCGGACCGCGCCACTTGAAGGTGGCCATCGTCAAGAAGCCGGCAACGCACACCCAGATGGCTAACGCGATCGCCACCGCGGGGAGGTTCCACGAGCCACCGTGTTCGACGACCTGGAAGTCCTCGGGGAGGAAGACATACCGGAATCCCTGCGTCAGCCACTTCAATGGAAAGAGTCCGGCGGCGTTCTGCATCCACCCCGGCAGCTGGTTGAAGGGGAAGAAGACACCCGAGATGAACTGCAGCACAAGGAAAGGCGGTGTCACGATGGCCGCCGCGGCCGACGCTGAAGGGATGATCGCCGTATAGGCCAACCCGCACAGCGCCATCGCTGCGGTGCCCAGGACGAAGACCCAGGCGAAGACCGCCCAGTGCTTGCCGTCGGAGGGCAACTGCAGGCCGAAGAAGGCCGTGCCGATGCCGACGAGGATGATCGTCTCCAGCAGCGAGGTCACGGCGACCAGGACGACCTTGCCGACGAAGTAGGCGCCCTTGGGCATCGGCGAGCTCGCCAGTCGCCGCACCAGGCCGAGTTCGCGCTCCAGGGCCACATTGATGGCCAGGCCGGTGAAGGCGGTGCTCATCACTCCGGCCGCCACAATGCCGGCGACGAAGTACTGCTTGAAATCGGTGTCGGTGCCCTCGATCTTGCCTGTGAAAATCGAGCCGAAGATGACCAGCAAGATGATCGGCAGGGCGAGGGTGAAGACCAGCGACTGAACATTGCGGAAGAAGATCCGCAGTTCGGCGGCGGAGCGCACCCGCGAGGCGGCAAGCAGGCCGGGCAGGCGTCGTTCGGTCCGCGTCGGCACGGCGCGTGCCGCAGGCGCGGTGGCACTCGTTCCCGCGGTGGAGATGGTGGTGGTCATCGCTTCGCGTCCTCTCGCTGGATCAGGCGCAGGTAGGTGTCTTCAAGGGTCGGCCGGTGCACGGACAGGCCGGGGATCTCGTGGCAGCCGTGCTCGCGGGCATACGGGATGAGGCGCGAGAGCACCTCGGTGGCGTGATCGGTGCTGATCGTGGTGATCGGGGCGCGGTCGTCGGGGCGCGTGGTCTCGACCAGCCCCAACTCGCGGGGGATGACGCGCTCGACCTGCGGCAACCCGGTCAACGAGATCAACGTCGCCGCACCTGCCGTGCGGCCGAGTTCGGCGATCGTGCCGACCGTGAGCATCTTGCCGGCCGCGATGATGCCCGCCCGGTCGGCAAGCGCCTCCGCCTCGTCGAGGTAGTGCGTCGTCAAGACGGTGGTGGCCCCCAGCTCGCGGAAGTAGTTGACCAGGTCCCAAGCCTCGCGCCGGGCTTCTGGGTCCAACCCCGTCGTCGGCTCGTCGAGGAAGACCAGTTCCGGTCGTCCGACGACACCCACCGCCACGTCGAGGCGACGCCGCTGGCCACCGGAGAGCGAGGTGGTCTTGGCCCGTGCCTTGCTCGTCAGGCCGACCATGGAGATGAGTTCGTCGGTGGGGATCGGGTCGGAGTAGAAGCTGCCGAAGTGGCTGACGACCTCACGGACGGTCAGATCGAGGTAGTCGCCGGTATTCTGCGGCACCACACCGAGGCGGTTGCGCCACGAGCGAGCGTCCCGACGCGGGTCCTCGCCGAGGACGGCAACGGTCCCGGCGCTCCGGTCGCGGACACCGACCAGGACCTCGACGGTCGTTGTCTTACCGGCCCCATTGGGCCCCAGCAGAGCAAAGACCTCACCCTTGCGGACCTGCATGTCGACCGAATCGACGGCAGGGAAATCGCCGTACATCTTCCGCAGTCCGTGGACATCGATGTGCAAATCGTCGGTGACCGTCATGGCCGCCCCCTTTCGTATGCCAGCGCTGCAAGTTTGGG
This sequence comes from Nostocoides vanveenii, assembly GCF_039531165.1. NCBI lineage: Bacteria > Bacillati > Actinomycetota > Actinomycetes > Micrococcales > Intrasporangiaceae > Nostocoides > Nostocoides vanveenii. The sequence continues at coordinate 110,276 of NZ_BAAAPN010000059.1, forward strand.
GCGCTTTACCGAAGCGCCGGGCACCGATGGACTACGCAATGCGCTCGAAGTCGTGCGTAGAAAGTGCCTCGGAAGGAGGGCACATGGCGACGGGCAGCGTGGCCGGCAAGCGGTCACGCTGCCCGTCGTGGCAGTGCCTGAATGTGCTGATCAGCAGCAGCAGCAGCAGCAGGGAACCTCGCCGGCGGCAACCTCGTCGAGGTCGCTCTCGGACAGGTCCGAGCTCTCCGCGGCGGGCGCAGCGGGCAGGTGGAGCTGCATGACGCCGCTCTCCAGGCCCTTCTCATAGAGCGCGGCCTGGACATCGAGGGCCGCTTCGTTGCCCTGTCCGGCGTAGGGGTTGACCTCGCCCGCCACGTGCCGCACGACCTGGACGGACACGTTCGCCGGCAGTTCCAGGCCGACCTCGGCCAGCGCGCCGCGCGGGTCGGAGTCGATGCGCTGCGAGAACGACTCGTCGGTCCAGTCCTTGATGAGGAACTGGAGGTAGATGTCGCGGAAGTCCTTCGAAGACGTCATGTCAGTTTTCCTTTTGTCAGTTCACGGTTGGATGGAAGTGGATGGAAGTCAGATCGTGCAGCTGCTACACGCGGGGCAGCAGCAGCAGCAGTAGGTCGTTCCCGCGGAAACGGCGTTGAGGTCCTCGACGTCAAGGTCTTCGTTGTCGATCACCGGGGTGTCCGGCACATGGAAGACGAAGTCACCGGATCCCAGGCCGGCCTCGTAGAGCGCGATCTGCGCCTCGAGGTCGCCGGATCCCGCTGCCGCAGAACCGATCTGCTCAGCCGTGTGACGCACGATCGTGACGCGCGCACCGGCCGGCAGCTCGACGCCGGCTTCGGCAACCGCGGCGGCCGGATCCGACCCGTTGAGGCGCGCGGCAAAGGCCTCGTCGCCCCAACTGGTCAGCAACATGTGCGAATAGGCGTCGACGAAACGGCGTCGCGCCGTCTGTGAGAGTGTCATGCGATCGCCCCTGCGGTTGTCGTAGTCGAAGGGGTGGTCAGCCGCAGCAGCAGCAGGGGCAGCAGCAGCAGTTGAAGTCGCCGCCGGCGACCTCGGCCAGCTCGTCCACGTCGAGCTCGGAGGTGTCGATCTGCGGGGTGGCCGGGATGTGGAACTCGAAGTTGCCCGACTCCAGGCCGGCTTCGTAGAGCGCGACCTGACGGTCGAGACGACCCTCCTGGCTCTGCTCCGCCTGGGCGCTGGTGGGCTCGCCCCGGCCGATGGTCACGGTGGCGTTCTCCGGCAGCACGAGGCCGACCTCGGCCAACGCTGCGCGGGGGTCCGACTCAAGGCGAGCGGCGTAGTCGTCATTCGACCAGCTGGTCAGCAGCGCCTTGGTATAGGCGTCGATGAACTCGTTCTTCTGGGCTTCGGTCACGGCCATGTGATTCTTCTCCTGGATCGTCCGGCGGCTTTACATTCCGTCGGTTTTGATTGGGCGAGAACGATATTTCTCCCCCTCCACTACGGTCCGGTAGCTCTGCGCGCACCGGGGCGAGGCGTAGTGGTGGCCGATGTCGTGCACTCGCTCACGGGTGCATACCTAGCGCCGCGGGTTGGGTGCGTAGCCGACCGATTGGGGATACGACAACGGCTGGGCCCTGCGTTGACGCAAGGCCCAGCCGAAAGTCGTTGATGCAGGTTGTGCGTCAGCCGCAGCAGCAGCAGGGGCAGCAGCAGCAGTTGATGGAGCCGCCGGCGACCTCGGCCAGCTCGTCCACGTCGAGCTCGGAGGTGTCGATCTGCGGGGTGGCCGGGATGTGGAACTCGAAGGTTCCCGACTCCAGGCCGGCCTCGTAGAGCGCGACCTGACGGTCTAGGCGACCCTCCTGGCTCTGCGCTGCGGCAGCCGGGTCAGCAGCCGCACGAGTGATCTCGATGACCGAGCCCTCCGGCAGGTCCAGTCCGACCTCGGCAAGGGCCGCACGCGGGTCGGACTCGAGGCGAGCGGCGTACTCGTCGCTCGACCAGCTCGAGAGCAAGGCCTTGGTGTAGGCGTCGATGAATTCGTTCTTCTGAGCCTCGGAAAGTGCCATGTCCTTCTCCTCAATCACAATGGTTGACAACTACACGGGTGCCCGAAATCCGTTGGCGCGGTTAAGGATCCAACTTCTCCGGACAAGCTCAATCCTGGCCTCGAAGCGGCTGCGGTGGGAGTGGACGGGCAACGCAAGCAACGCGTACTACCTACCGGCGCTGCGCACCGACGTAGCGGGTCGTACCGAGTGGGCCGGTGCGCATACGTAGCCGTTCGAGCCAGCGCCGACATCGCTGCGACGGGCCGGGCGCTGGACATGGGACGGCCGCCCGGGTGGAGTGATCACCGGGCGGCCGTCGGGTCGACGGGATCAGTCAGTCGGCTTCCTGCCGGCGCGCGAGTTCGGCGAAGACGCCGTCCCGCTGCGCCATCAACTCCTCATAGGTGCCGCATTGCACGATGCTGCCACCGGCCATGACGAAGATCCGGTCCGCATCCCTGATGGTGGAGAGGCGATGAGCAACGACGATGCGGGTCGCATTCAAGGCGCGCGTCGCCTCGGCGACCACCCGCTGGGTTGGGTTGTCCAGCGCCGACGTCGCCTCGTCGAAGATGACGAACCGCGGACGGTTGACCAGCGCCCGGGCGATCATCAGGCGTTGGATCTGACCACCCGAGAGACTTGCTGCCGCCTCGTTGACGACGGTAGCCAGGCCCATCGGCATCGCCTTGATCACGCCACTGAGGCCGGCCATGTCGGCGGCTTCCCAGATCTCGTCCTCGGTGTAATGACCGCCACCGGAGATATTGGCGCGAATATCGCCGGGCATCAGCGCCCCGGACTGCAGGACGACGCCACACTGCGCGCGCACGGCGGGCAGGTCGAGTTCACCCAGATCCTGGCCGTCGTAGAGGACGGCGCCCTGATGCGGCCGACTAAAGCCGAGCATCAGCCGCACGATCGTCGACTTCCCGCTCCCGGAGGGACCGACGATCGCGACGAACTCACCGGGCTGCACATCGAGCGAGATGTCGTCCAGCACCAAGGGGCCGTCCTCGCCGTAGCGGAAGCACACGCCGCGCAACGTGATATTCCCCGATAATTCTCCCGGATGAGCCTTGCCGATGCCGGCTTCCGGCTCCGCCCCGAGCAACGGATCGAGGGACTCGACCATCGGCACGATCGCGCCGGCGGTCAGCACGCTGCCGGTGAACATCAGCAGGGCGTTGATCATCAAGGTGAAGGCGGTCAGGAAGGACAGCAGTGACGGGAGCGCCATCGGAGTCGGGCTCAGATTCGCCACGAGGAAGACGACGGCGAGCGCCAGCAGCGGGTAGACACCATTGAAGATGGTGACGCGGTCCTGTGCTGCGCGGCTGGCCAGCACCTGCGCCTGCACCACGCGCTGCTGGTCCGACCACCGCATGAAGGCGCGCTCTTCCGCAGCGGCTGCGCGGATTTTCGTCATCGCACTGAGGATTTCGTAGCTCATGCCGGTGAGCTTCTGCTCCGACTCATGGCGCGCGCGCTCGATGAGCAACACCCGCCGGCCGTTGATCAGGCAGTAGGCCAGGGCTCCTGCCGCGAGGACCAGACCGACCAGAGCCAGCTTGACGTTGTAGAAGAAAACGACGCCAAGGTTGGCGATCACGACGACCAGGCCGAGTGTTCCGGCGACAACCACGCCGCTCAACAGTTCCTGCGCCGACTTCATGCTGAGCACGATGGTGCCCAATCGCCCGGTCGAGTGCTTCTGGAAGAAGGTCACCGGCAGATCCAGCAGACGTCCCCAGACACCCGTCTGCGTCTTGGCGATGACGGACCCCTGCAGACGGAGCACCGTGAGGTTCTGCACGATGGAGAAGGCTGCGGCAATGCCCGCGCTGGCGATGACGGCCACTCCGCCCTGGATGATCATCGATCGGTTGGCCGACGCGACATATTCGCCGAGGATCTTCCCGCCCAGGATCGGCGTCAGCAATCCGATGACGCCGATCAGGACAGCCATGGCGCCGAAGAGCCACAGTTCGCTGCGCAACCCAGCGAACCCGTATGCCAGCAGTCCCCGCACCGTGGTGACCTGCGCGGGCAGGCGCGGATACACCGTCCAAACCTGCCGGCCGGCCGAGAAGTGCGTCTCGCCCGTCACCCGGACGGGGCGTTCCAACCACCGGCCGAAGGCGACATACCCACCTTCTTTGAACAGATAGGCGACGGGCAAGTGATCGGGACCCCAGTATCCGACGAGGGGACCCATATCCGTTGTCCACCACCGGCCTTCGAGCCGTATGGCGCGCGTTCTGACCCAGCCGCTAGACCCGAGATCCTCGTAGTCGGCGATCCCCCGACTGTGGACGATCGACGCCGGGACGGTGGCATCCTCGTGCATCTCGCGCAGCACCTGGGCGGTCGCATCGACCAACCCCGGGGTGACGCCGGCGAGCCGCCGGACCGCGTGGTCCGGCTCCTCGGCGGCCAGGAGCGCATCATTCTCCTCGCGCACGCGCAGGGGTGCTAGCCGGTCGCGTTCGGCCGCCGAGCGGACGGCCGCCTCGGCGACACCAGCGTCGCGTTCGACGGTGCGGTCGACAAGGTAGAGGAAGCGCGACCAGTGCCCCACCAGCCGATGCCAGAGCAGGTCGCCGACGATCAGATCGCGGGTGGTGCGGGTGCGGAGGACCGCGGGCTCGTCCAGACGCAACCAGTCTTGGCGATTGAGGCAGAAGTTGTCACCCGGCTGGTGGGGTGCCTGCTCGGCACCTTGCAGCACCTGCCCGGAGATCACATCGACCCAGATGAGCGCGTCGATCGTGCGAAGCACCTCGTGAGCGCCGAACTCGCACGAGGCATCAGCCGGTAGCACGGTGAAATCCCTTGGCGGAAGCGGTCGCCCGACGCCTTTGTCGATTTTGCGCAGGGTGGCGTCGACACCCTCCCCGAGGGCCTCGACGAGGGCCTCCCGCTGCTGCAGCGGGGCCGTCCGCACACGCGCACGCAGCCGCGTGAGCGGGATCGTGGCCATCCGCGCCTGGCCGACCCGCCGGCACAGGACCCGGTGGCGCGGCCCGGCGACCGGCCCGGCCAGGACGTCGCCAGGTGTCAACCGGGCCAGGGCATGCCAGGGACCGACGGGGTGCCCGTCGTGCACCTGAACCGCGAACAGGTCAACCGCCCCGGCCTCCACGATCAAGACGTCGTCGGCCGTCAACACCAGGTGCATGTCGCGGTCGGAGAAGAGCACCGGCTCGGTCGGCGCAGGGAAAGCCACGGTCCGATCGTCGGCGGCGATGATGGCGTCGTCGGCGTTCATGCGCTCTGCTCCGTCTTGGTCGTGGACTCGCTCTGGACGAGCTGGTGATAGGCGCCGCCGAGGAGCATCAGGTCCTCGTGCCGGCCCTGTTCGACGACCCGGCCGTTCTCGACGATCATGATGACGTCGGCGTCGCGAACGGTCGAGAGGCGGTGGGCGATGATCATCAAGGCGCAACCCCGGCGGCGCAAGTTGTCCATAACCCGGCGTTCGGTCGCGGTGTCCAAGGCGCTGGTGGCCTCGTCCAGAACGACCAGGGTGGGATCGCTGACCAGGGCGCGAGCCAACTCCAGCCGCTGGCGCTGCCCACCGGAGAAGTTGGTACCTCCTTCGGCCACGGCCGCGTTGATGCCACCGGCCCGCCGCGAGATCACGTCGAAGACCTCGGCATCGCGAAGCGCCCGCAGCACGCTCTCATCGCGGACTTCGCTGTCCCAGAAGCAGATGTTCTCTCTGACCGTCCCCTCGAACAGGGTGGTCGTCTGGTCGACATAGGAGACCGAGCGGGCCATCGACTGCCTGCTCCAGCGATGTCGCGGCAGTCCGTCGAACAGGATCAGGCCGTCCGAGGGTTCCAGCAGGCCGGCCGCCAACTTGGCGATCGTGGACTTGCCGGACCCGGATGCTCCGACCAGCGCCACCCGCATTCCGGGTTCGAGGCTCAGATCTAGACCGACGACAAGCGGCGCGAGCAGCGGTCCGAAGGTGAAGTCGACCTTTGCGAACTCCAGGCTGCCCGACAGGACGTGTCCGTCGGTGTCATCGGGTTCGAGGGCGAAGGCCGGGTCCAGTTCATAGCGTTCGGCGTCCCGCAGCCGGTGTAGCTGCGCCTGCATCTCCTGCAGTGCGCCCGCCTGATTGGTCAGCTGGGTCAACGGCCGGGTGAAGGTCGCCAGGAGCGCCTGGAAGGCGAAGAGCACCCCGACCGTGATCGCCCCGTCGGTGACACGCAGGCCGCCGACGAGCATGACCAGGCCGGAGTTGACGGTGGCGAGCATCGGCGGCACCACCGTGATCAGGGCGGTCGGCATCCCGAGTTTCTGGCCTTCGGTCATCGCCTTGGCCAGCGACCCGGACCACCGCGCGAAGGACGCGTGCTCGGTCCCTGACGACTTCACGGTCTCGATCGCCGAGATCGTATGCAGCGTGGCCACCGCCAGCCGGCCCTCCTCCGCCTCCAGGGCGGTGGCATTGTCGATTCGCCGGCGCATCACCGCGCGCAGCACGGCGAGGTTGATCAGGGCGACGGCGATGGCGAGGCTGCCGAGCAGGAGGTCCTGGAACAGCAGCGCGGCACCGTAGACGACGATGAGCAGGAGGTTGACGCACGTCACGACCAGATCGCGGGTGACGGTCTGGGCGACTTGCCGGTTGCTGCTCAGCCGGCGGCCGAGCTCACCGGCACGACGCTGGAGATAGAAGCCGATCGGGAGGCGCAACAGGCGATAGAGGAAGCGGCCGCTCGAAACCAGTGCGGTGCGCGCCTCGACCAGTCTCAGGTAGTGGGTCTGCACGCTGGTGAGGATCAGCACCCCGGCCGCGCAGACCGCCAGGCCGCCGATCAGAGGCAGCACGGAGAGCCAACCGGGCTTGCCATACGCCGAATCGATGAAGTACTGCGTAAAGATCGGCGAGACGATCCCCGGAATCACCAGCACGATGCTGGCCAGCAGGGCGAGCGCCAGCCCACGGCCGGTCTTGGACGTCCGCTCCCGGAGCATGGAGACAACCTTCGGCGGGGCGCCACCGGTGATGAAGTCATCCCCCGGGACCAGGTCGAGAACGATCCCGGTGAATCCCTGGTCGAACTCCGTCAACGGCATCCGGCGCGGACCCGACGCCGGGTCGTTCAGCAGGACCATCGTCTGGCCACCACGGCGCTCGAAGCCGTTGACGACCATGAAATGCTGGAAGGCCCAGAAGACGATCACCGGATGATCGATTGCCAACAACGGCGGCAACTCCATCCGCCGGCCCTTGCCCGCCAGTCCGTACTGACGGGCGGCGTCCATCACATTCTTGGCCGTGGAACCGTCGCGTGAGATCCCGCACGCGACCCGCAACTCCTCCAGCGGAACGAACCGTCCGTAGTGCGCGAGCAGGATGCTCAGCGACGCCGCGCCACACTCGACCGCCTCCATCTGGATGACGGTCGGGGTGCGGCGCGTCGTGGCGCGCCGGCCGACCAGGCCCCGGCACTCCTGCTCCACGCGCGGCGGCGTCGAGCGCAAACGGGTGGGCATGATCACACTCCCAACAGGATGGAGACGGGCTTGACGCCACCGAGTGAGAGTTCACCGCTGACCGGAGTCCGGGACTGCAACTGCACGGGCGGTCCCGAGACACTCGTCCACTGGTAGCCCGAGAAGGTCTGCGGGTCATCGAGCAGTCGCACCGTCACCAGGTGGGTGTTGGCTTCGAGGTGTTGGGCGGCGTCTCCCGTGACCTGGGCGACCTGCTGCGCGCTCGCTGGGAACTGGCTCACCGACACGACGACGCCCTTGAGACGGCCGAAGATCCGCGGGTTCACCCCGGGCAACTCCAGCGTCACTTCTTGCTGCGGGTGAACGAAGGGCACCATGTCCCCGCCCACGAGCAGGGTCGCGCCGAGGGCCGCGTCCGCGCTCTGCTCGATCTGGATCAGGTCGTCGCCGGGTGACACATAGGCGCCGACGCCGGCGTTCACGGCGACCACTCGGCCACTCACCGGTGCCGAGACGGCGACAATGCCACCCGAGCTACGGATGGTGCCGATGGAGTCGCCGACGGCAACAGTGTCGCCGGACCGGATCGGCAGACCGGTCAGCGAGCCCGCCACCGCCGCCTCGACCGTCGTCACTCCGCCGGGGAAGGTGATCAGGCCCGAGGCCGAGGCATAGCGGGGAATCGATCCGAGGAAGCCCCAGAGACCGATCATCACCGTGGTGATCAGGACGGTGAAGACGGCAACCCAGCCGCGCGGAGTCGCCAGCAGCAACGGGGAGTCGAGTTGGTCGGGGTGACGCTGCCGCTCCAGCGCCTTGAACCGGAACTTCATGGCCGGCCCCAAGGGTCGGCTTCGGCGGGGTCGAAGGAGCCGAGGACCATCATGCCCACCGCCCCCTCCTCAAGGGGGTCGGCGCCGGTGGCCGCCGCGAAGAGCCCGAGCGAGGTCCCGCCGATGCCGCACACACCCAGCCCGAGCGGCTCGGCATTGAGGTAGATCGTCTGGTAGACGACACCGACGTGCTTGGTCAGCAAGGAGTAGGGCATGCCCTGGTACTTCCACATCAGCCGCCCGAACCGCGCCGCGAAGATCAGGGCGAACGGCGGGGGGACCGCGCCCCGTGTGGTCATCTGGACATCGGCGTTGACCCGGGCCCGGATGACCGGGTCACTGGTGACCGGATCGAGTTGATGACGTTCCGGCGCATAGCGATACACCCCGGGTGCCAACCCCGCGATGTCGTTGGCGACCACATAGGTCTCGATCTCGTGCACGGATCCGCCGCTCGGGTAGGGACGGTCGACCACATCGAGGCCGTGGTCGTCCGGGTGCACCTGGCGCACGCGCAGAGAGCGGTAGAGCAGCGCCCCCAGCTGGTCGAGCGTCGTCGCGCCAGCCTGGAAAACACGACGGCTGCGCCGCCGCTCCATGACGTCCGCCAGCGGCGGGTCCGTATGCCGTGCGGTCGCCAAGTCCGGGACCGGCAGGTCGACCGGGCTGACCCCATCCGGCACCGGGCGGGCATACGGCAAGGGGTCGAAGTCGGCGGCAAGGTGGTAGGTGCCTCCGTAGCCGTCGGCGCCACGGGATTCGTTGTTCCGCCGGTGAAACCACAGATCGGCGGCGTGCCATTGGCGAACGCGCCGCGAACTCTGCTCCTCCTGCGTGAGCAGCAGCAGTGCGGTGCACAACATGGCGAGCACGGGCTCCGGCAACCGGGTCAGATCCCCGGTGGCCAGCGTTGCATAGAGGTCCGGACGGAGGATCACCTGCAAGTGCGAGACGCCAGACTGGACGACGACCCCGCCGGCCGAGACGGTCGCCACGGCGTGCGGGCTCAGGCCGCGGGTCACGACGTCGGCCGGCAGCGGCAATAGGGCGACCGGCTGGGCCCCCTCCGTCGTCAGCGTCGCGATCGGGTCGCCGCCGGGCTCGAAGAGCACGTGCTCAAAGACTCCGAGTTGCTGAAGTCGTTTGATGGCGCGTTGGGCGACAACCGCGGCCGCCAGCTGACCCGACGCGATCATCGCTCGGCGCACGACCTCCTCGGCAGCGGCCGGTCCGTCCACGAGGTCGAGGATTGCCCGGACCACAGCCGGGTCAGGGACCTCGACCCGCTGTTGCCAGCTGGTGCCGCGGACCATCAGCCCGCCGTCGGTGCTCTCGAGTGCGACGCTCGCTCGGATTGCGAGAACGGTTGTGACAGTGAGTGTTTCGAGCATGGGACCGGACCCCCTTTGGTTCCTAGAAGAAGACGCCGATGGGGTTGACATCCGACTCGGCAATGGCGTCGGCGCGCCATCCGAGCTGGACGGGAATGTCGTAGATCCGGCCCGGGCCCGTGCGCCGCCAGAAGTGACGCATGCCCGGGACGAACACCTTCGCGACCGCGAGGTCGATGTCCGCACGCGACTGGTTGACGACGATCGTCTCCATCCCGGCTGCGGCGAGGTCGTCGACGCAGTACTGCACGATGCCCCCCAAAGTCGCGGGAATCTCGCGCTCCATCTCCTCCAGGGTGCGCAACGCAGTGTTCGAGTCGGGGAGGATCCACGGCTCCGATGCACACGTCCGCGTCTTGCACCACTCCAAGGTCGCCGCATCATCGACCTGATAGATCGTGTTGCCTTCGGCATCCCGTCGCCGCACGAAGGGCAGGAACTGATTGAGTTCGGTCAGCGCACGGAAGAAGGCGATGTGCGGGTCGGGGTGCGCGCCAAAACCGACCATGATGTCTTCGACGTCGTGGTCGCGTCGGCTAAAGGCAGCGAAGGTCGAGACGCCCAGGTCGTTGGAGAGATCGATCACCCACAGGTTGCGGTCCATGCTCGCGTAGAAGTCGCGCATCAATCCCACATACGGGTCGCGGACCGAGTCCAGGTCGATGCCCGGGCGGGCGATCCGGTTGAACCACCACAAGGCAACCGCATCGCGCTCGTAGACTTCGCAAAGTCCTTGCAGGACAGCCTCGTCCATGGTGTTGCCAGCAGCGCCACCATTCGAGTCGGTCATCGTGAAGATGTGGTCGCTCTGGCGCAGGTCCGGATGTCCGAACCAGATCATCGCCGACGGGACCAGAACTTCTTCGCCCGTCGTCAAGGAACGCGCCGGCGTGAAGTGGACCGGACGATCCTGATCGAAGCGATGCGGGATCTTCTGCAGGCGGTTGCGCGGATCGGCGTTCCAGGTCTCACGAATCGCGTACTGGTGATCGGAGAACCGCAGGTAGTCGGCCGGGTGCAGGGCGCGCTGGTCGAGGGCGTTCCACGTGGAGAGGATCTCGGGGACGTCCGGGCTCCACACGCCCGAGTAGCGCTCCAGCGCCTCGCAGATCCCCGAGACCTTGGCCTGGATCTCGGTGCGACCCTTGCCACCGGACTGGCCGCGCATGTTGTTGCGCAGCAGGTCCATATTGTCGCCCATCATCCCGAAGTTGTGCCCCGCAGCGAAGGAGTAGGTGATGCCCTCCTCATCGACGTCCAGCGGCGTCAAGCGCGAGACCGCGCCGAGGATGTGGCTGATGTGGTGCTCGAGCCGGTCGTAGGTCTCTTTGGGCGTGCAGACCCGGTAGCCGCCGTCCTCAAGGTGTTGTGCGGGCGCGTCGGTGAGCTGGACCTCGCTGGTCCGCCGCAGGCTGCTGGCATCCTCCACGGAGAACTGTGGCTGGTTGACCAGGGTGTGGCTACGCGTCTCATACGTCTTGACATCGAGCGAGCGCATCGCGCCCGCGAGCTCACCGGGCAAACCCGCTGCGAGAGCAATGATTTCGTTGGCGACGATGCCGACTGCGATGCCCACGGCACCCGGTGCGAGGCCCGCTGGCTGGACCGCCGGATAGGACGCACCCGACTTGCCGGCCAAATAGCGTTCCACTTGCCGGTTGGCCGCAATGCGGTCCTCGACCGACTCCCAGCACCCGGTCTCCCCCGCGATGAAGCGGGGGCCGACCCACACTTCACGGCCGGCCGGCTTGACGAGAATCCACTGCACACCCTCGGACTTGAAGTGCTTGTTGATCTCGCGCAGCGGCGCCTGGAGGTAGTCCCTGACGGCGACCACGACCACGTCCGCCGCAGCGGCATCGAAGACCGTGGCCGCCGGCCGGACCGCGACCTGTCGATAGCTCGCGAGGGCGGCACCGAGCGCATCGGCCATGGCGAACTCGGTCAGGTCCATGACGGCCACGTCGTATGCCTGCGTCCGACCGTGGAAGGCGTCGGCACGCTTACCGAAGCTCTCGACATAGGCCCGCGCCGGCCCGGCATCCGCCGCAACCGGCAGCACGTGGCCGGCCTTTTGCAGTTTGGCCAGCTCCAGAAGGATCCGATCCGGCGACATGCTGGGCGCGAGCGCCGACATGATGTCGGACATCGAGCGTCGGCCGTCGATCAGCTTGGCAACCCGGGCCGTGTCGGGATTCTCGACGATGCTGGCCTGCTCGTCATTGAGCAGGAAGAGCAGCTTGTCATCGACAACTTCCACCCGCAGGCTCTCGCGGAAACGTAGCGCGCTCACACCTTTTCCTTTGTCTTGTGTCGTCAGGTCGTTGTGGGGTAAGGGTTTTCGTGCGAGCCGTCAGTAGGCGGGGCGGCGCATGAGCAACCAGCCGCTGACGAAGCCGACCATGCCCACCGCGCCGAACAAGACCGCCTTGGTGGAGTCGGCGGGCGTGCTCTGGAGGTTGGCGACGGCCAGGACGATGCCGACAACGCCCCAGATGAAGCAGAAGATGGCGAGGAAGGTCTTCAGGTTGGGGTTCATTTGCAAGGCTCCTTTGGTGACAGGGTCGGACGGATCAGGGAGACACCGCATGCACGGTGTGGACATTGATCGAGATGAAGGCATCGGGGTCCCGCAGGAAGTTCTCCCAGGACCAGCCGACGACGGCGAGTTGTTCGATGGTCAGTGCCCCGGATGAGACCAGGGGGACATAACGGTCCGGACCCATGTGGACGGCGAAGGCGCTGATCGGGTGATCGTCGGTGGTGACCGCCGAGGTGACGGGATCGACCTGCGTGAAGCCGGCCTCGACCAACTCGGCCGGGATCTTTTTCACGACATAGCGATCTCCGCCGTCGGCGGCCTGGAGCGTACGCAATTCGCTGAAGATGGCGACGAGGCCACGGACGACTTTGCCACTGCTGGTGCCGGCATCGCTGTCGTCCACGTCGACGACGTGCAGCCGCCCACCGGGAACGAGGACGCGCCGAATCTCGGCGAAGACCTCGGCGCGCACGCGCGGGGTTAAGTGCTGCGCGACGAAGCGCATGACGACATCGTCGACACTGTTGTCCGCCAATGGGATTCGTCCGTCGACGATGGGCAGGACGGGCGGTTCGACGCTCGCGAGCAACTCGTGGTCGACATCGCTGCCGTAGACAACGGAGTCGGGCAGAGCCGCGCGCAATCGTCGGGTGACCGCGCCATTGCCACTGCCCAGGTCGAGCACGATGCCGCCGTGACGCAAGCCGTGGGCAAACATCGCCTCGAACTCGCGCGGACAGCTCAGAGCGGCTTGGCGCTCGAGGCGGTCGTATTCGACACCGCGCGCGTAGCCGGTGCCGACGATGTAACTGCCGGAGATGGATGCGGTGGTCATGCAGCAACACAACCCGCGAACGACGACCGGCCTCAACCCCTGTGCGCCTCTTTACGCACCGCGGCCCGCGCTCCTGCGCACCCCTCGGCTGTGCCTACGCAGCGCTCGGCACTGACCGGTCGCCGAATTTACCTACCCCGGCAGTCCAGCCAGGTGATCGCCCGCCAGGCGATCCCATCGGGACCCGCAGATCTCGTTCGTCGTGACGCGTAGGTCCCTCACCGAGCCGGGGCCGTGGCGGGCACACTGAGTCGAGTCAATCGTAAAATTTTGCCGAATTTCCGCGTTCTGGTGGCGCGCCTAAGTGGAAGGGAGGACGCTTCACATTGCGCTCATCGAAGATATCGGCCTACTGCCGGATCGAGGGGCGTCAGAGAGGAAAATCATGAAGGTCCTACGCTCCCTCACCACGGCAGTTGCGGCCGGCGGGCTCGTGCTCGGCGCAAGCACCGCCGCTAGCGCCGCACCCGCGGGCGCCAGCACCGGCGCGGCGCCCGTTACCTGCACGATCAAGGCCGGAGCGCCTTATCTCAGCGGCGGGTTGATCAAAGGCGACGGCCGGATCGACTGCACGTCGGCTGTGGCGGCCCTGCAGATGAAGGTCACCGTCCAGAAGAAGATGGGCACCCGTTGGGTCAATGTCGGCACCCCCGCCCAGGGCACCCGGTACGACGTCATCGCCGTCTGGGGCACGGCATACGTCGGCTTCAGCCACGGCGTCTACCGCACCAAGTCCACCGGCAAGGTGCTCTTCTATGGATCGTCCGTGTGGCGCCCGATCAGTGCGGTGAGCGGTCCCCGCTCGGCCTGATCCGGAACGACATCTCGAACGCCGGCGATACGCCGGGCGCGCGGTTTGCCGCCCGGCGTGTCCTCGGTCGTGTTACGAAACCACGGACGCACGGGGTCCCCGCGAAGTATTGGAGCTGGGTCCCACGCTCTGCGTGGGCCGAAGGAGCGAAAACTTCGGGGGTGTCCTAGCGCGTGGCCTCAGGACAACGGGGCGTATGCCGTGCCCAACCGGCCGGCTCCACCGTCGATGGCAGTGAGCACCCAGATGCCGCCCGCATGGCAGGCCACAGTGTGCTCCCAATGGCTCGCTCGCGAGCGGTCCAGCGTGACGACGGTCCACTGGTCGGCCAACACCTCGTTGGCCTGGTCCCCCAATGTCACCATCGGCTCGATGGCCACCGTGCAGGCCGACTTGATGGTCGGGCCGCGTCCGGCGACGGCATAGTTGGGCACATTCGGCGACATGTGCATCTCGCGGCCGATGCCGTGACCGACGTAGTCCTCGAGGATGCCGTAGGCGCGACCGTCGCGTTTTCCGGTCTCCAGGATCGAGCGTTCGACGGCTGCGCCGACCGCAAATAGATCGCGCCCGACTTTCAGCGCCGCGATCCCGGCCCAGAGCGATGCCTCGGTCGCGTCCATCAACGCCAGGTCCGCGGGCGCGCCGGCCGCCCGCCCGCCGACGATCAGCGAAATCGCCGCGTCCCCGTGCCAGCCGTCCACGATGGCGCCGCAGTCCACGGAGAGCAGATCGCCGTCGCGCAGTACCCGCTCCCCCGGGATCCCGTGGACGATCTCCTCGTTCACCGACGTGCACAACGTATGCCGATACCCCGGGACCTCGGCGAAGGACGGCCGCCCACCGTGGTCGCGAATGAAACGCTCGGCCAGCGCGTCGAGATCACCGGTCGTCATGCCGCCGCGAACTGAGGCGCCGAGCATCTCCAGGCACTGCCCGACGAGCAGCCCAGCAGGACGCATCGCTCGCACCTGATCCAGGCTCTTGGTCTCCAGTCGCTCCCGGCCGAACATCGTCAGTGCTGCTTGACGTCCAGCGCGGCGAAGATCCGGTCGCTGACCTCGTCGACCTCGCCCAGACCGTCGACCTGCACCAGCAAGCCCCGGTCGGCGTAGAGCGCCGCAAGCGGCGCGGTCTGGGCGTGGTAGATCGCCATCCGCTCGCGGATCACCTCTTCGGTGTCGTCGGCGCGGCCCTCGATCTCCGCCCGCCGAAGCAGCCGGCCCACAACCTCGTCCTCGTCCACGGTCAACTCCAGGACCGCGTCGAGTTCGCCGTCGTGCTCGGCCAGCACGGTGTCGAGCGCGACCACCTGATCGGAGGTGCGCGGATAACCGTCCAGGAGGAACCCGGGCACGCAGTCCGCCTCGGCGAGGCGGACTGCGACGATCGCATTGGTGATGTCGTCGCTGACATACCCGCCCGCGGCGAGGATCGACTTCACCTGCAGACCCAGCGGGGTCTCGTTCTTGATGTTGGCGCGGAAGATATCGCCGGTCGAGATCGCCGGGATCCCGTAGTGCTCGGCGATCCGGCTCGCCTGGGTCCCCTTGCCCGCACCGGGGGGGCCGAAGATGATCAAACGCATCATTGGGTGGTCACTCTTTCCGACTGGGGGCGGGTCAGCGCAGGAAGCCCTCGTAGCGGCGCTGATGCAACTGCGCCTCGATCTGCTTGACGGTCTCGAGACCGACGCCGACGATGATGATGATCGAGGTGCCACCGAACGGGAAGTTCTGGTTGGCGCCGATGGCGGCCACCGCGATCAACGGGATCAACGACACGGCCGCCAGGTAGATGGCGCCGACGACGGTGATCCGCGTCAGGACGTACTGGAGATACTCGGCCGTGGGTCGCCCGGCGCGGATACCTGGGATGAAGCCGCCATACCTTTTCATGTTGTCGGCGACCTCCTCCGGGTTGAAGGTAATCGAGACGTAGAAGAAGGTGAAGAAGAGGATCAAAAGTGTGTAGATCGCCATATAGATCGGGTGGTCGCCGCGCACCAGATGTCCGTCGATCCACTCCACCCAGCCGGCGCTGCGGCCGGTCGGGTTGCGGTTGAACTGGGCCACCATCATCGGCAGCGCGAGCAGTGAGCTGGCGAAGATGACCGGGATGACGTTGGCCATATTGACCTTGATCGGGATATAGGTCGAAGTTCCGCCGTACATCTGCCGGCCGACCATCCGCTTGGCGTACTGCACCGGGATCCGCCGCGTGCTCTGCTCGACGAAGACGACCAGGGCGATGATCACGAAGCCCATGGCGACGATCGCCAGGAAGGTGAACCAGCCCTTCTGCTGCTTGATCAGCCACAGCGCACCGGGGAAGGTCGAGGCGATCGAGGTGAAGATCAACAAGGACATGCCGTTGCCGATGCCCTTGTCGGTCATCAACTCACCGAGCCACATGATCAGACCGGTGCCGGCCGTCATCGTCAGCACCATCAAGGCGATGGTGAACAGCGAATCATCGACCATGATGTTGGTGCAGCCCTGCCACAAGGTGCCCGGGTTCTGCGCGAACGTCACCAGGGTGGCGCTTTGCAGGATGGCCAGCCCGATCGTCAGATAGCGCGTGTACTGCGTCATCTTGGCCTGGCCGGTCTGGCCCTCCTTCTTGAGGGTCTCGAACCGCGGGATGACGACGGTGAGCAGCTGAACGATGATGCTCGCGGTGATATACGGCATGATGCCGAGCGCGAAGACCGACAGCTGCAGCAGCGCCCCACCGCTGAAGAGATTGGCCAGGCCGAGGAAGCCGGAGTTGGTGGGCGAGTTCTTGATGCACTGCTGCACCAGGGAGTAGCTGACCCCCGGCGTCGGGACGTGGGCGCCGAGCCGGTAGATCGCGATTATCGCGAGGGTGAACAGCAGCTTCTTGCGCAGGTCAGGCGTCTTGAACGCGCGACCGAAGGCCGTTAGCAATGTCGTGGTCCCCTTCTGGTGCGGCCCGGTGTGGCCGCGTCTGTGGTCGATCCGGTGGGCGGGGCGCCCGATGAAAGATACCCCGGGCGGGCACGCGGACCGAACCCTGGCTGGTGGCTCAACGCCGTATGCCGTGAGGTGAGTTCCCGGGGGAGCTCGCCTCACGGCATACGTGCGTCATGCGTCGTGCGGCCACTGTGGCCGGTCAGGCCGAGGCGACCGATCCGCCGGCGGCCTCGATCTTGTCCTTGGCGCTCGCCGAGAACGCGTCGGCGGTCACGTGGACCGCGACGGTGATCTCGCCGGTGCCGAGCACCTTGACGAGTTCGCCGGAGCGCACCGCGCCCTTGGCGACCAGGTCCTCGACCGTCACCGCGCCACCCGAGGGGTAGAGCGCCGAGATCTTGTCGAGGTTGACGACCTGGTAGGTCGTGCGGAAGGGATTCTTGAAGCCGCGCAGCTTCGGCAGCCGCATGTGGATGGGCGTGGACCCACCCTCGAAGGCCGGCGAAACCTGGTAGCGGGCCTTGGTGCCCTTGGTGCCACGGCCGGCGGTCTTGCCCTTGGAGCCCTCACCGCGACCCACGCGGGTCTTGGCGGTCTTGGCTCCGGGAGCCGGACGCAGGTGGTGGACCTTCAGCGCGTGCGTCGGCGCCGCGCCGGCACTCTTCTTGGCGTTGTCCGCCATACTCACTCGACCTCCTCGACGGCCACCAGGTGGCGGACCGTCCGGACCATACCCCGGATCTCGGGGCGGTCCTCCTTGACGACGACATCGCCGATGCGCTTGAGGCCCAGGGTGCGCAGGGTCTCCCGCGCGCTGTGCTTCTCGCCGACGATGCCCTTGAGCTGGGTCACTTTAAGGCGTGCCATCAGACACCGGCCCCAGCGGCCTGGGCACGCAGCATGGCGGCCGGGGCGACCTCGTCCAGGGGCAGGCCGCGGCGGGCCGCGACCTCCTCGGGACGCTCGAGGCCCTTGAGGGCCGCGACCGTCGCGTGGACGATGTTGATGGAGTTGTCCGAGCCGAGGCTCTTGGAGAGCACGTCGTGGATGCCGGCGCACTCGAGCACGGCGCGCACCGGGCCACCGGCGATGACACCGGTACCGGGAGCGGCCGGGCGCAGCATGACGACGCCGGCGGCGGCCTCACCCTGGACGGGATGCGGGATGGTGCCCTGGATCCGCGGGACCTTGAAAAAGGCCTTCTTGGCCTCTTCGACGCCCTTGGCGATCGCGGCGGGGACCTCACGGGCCTTGCCGTAGCCGACGCCGACAGTGCCGTCACCGTCGCCGACGACGACGAGGGCGGTGAAGCTGAAGCGACGCCCACCCTTGACGACCTTGGCAACGCGGTTGATGGTCACCACGCGCTCGAGATACTGGCTCTTCTCGGGGGCTTCGCGGCGGTTGTCGCGGCCACCGTCACGGCTGCCGCGACGCTCGCCGCGTTCGTTGGTCCGGTCGCCGCCGCGGTCGGCGCCGCCGGTGCCTCGACGCTGGGGTCCGGGCATCAGATGTTCCTCATCTCGAGAGTTGCGGTCTGCTGCAGCGAGGTCACAGTTCGAGACCTCCCTCGCGGGCGCCATCGGCGATGGCGGCGACGCGACCGTGGTACTTGTTGCCACCGCGGTCGAAGACGACCGCCTCGACGCCGGCCGCCTTGGCCCGCTCGGCGAGCAGTTTGCCGACCGATCTGGCCTTGGCGCTCTTGTCGCCCTCGAAGCTGCGCAGGTTGGCTTCCATGGTGGAGGCGCTGGCCAGCGTCTTGCCGACGGTGTCGTCGACGACCTGGACGAAGACGTGGCGGGCGCTGCGCGTGACGACCAGGCGCGGACGCGCGCTGGTGCCACTGAC
The DNA here is from genome assembly GCF_039531165.1 of Nostocoides vanveenii. Classification (NCBI taxonomy): domain Bacteria; kingdom Bacillati; phylum Actinomycetota; class Actinomycetes; order Micrococcales; family Intrasporangiaceae; genus Nostocoides; species Nostocoides vanveenii. The sequence goes on from NZ_BAAAPN010000059.1 coordinate 128,974, forward strand.
GTGCTTGCGGACGCGGTCGTGGCGACGGCCACGGGCGTCGGCCTTGCTCTTGCCGCGCTTGATGATCATTGCCATGACTACTTCTTTCCAGCCTTTCCGACCTTGCGGCGGATCTGCTCGCCGGCGTAACGAACGCCCTTGCCCTTGTACGGGTCGGGCTTGCGCAGCTTGCGGATGTTGGCGGCAGTCTCGCCGACCAACTGCTTGTCGATCCCCTGCACCGAGAACCGGGTCTGGTTCTCGACGGCGAAGGTGATGCCGGCCGGCGGCTCGACGGTGATCGAGTGGCTGTACCCGAGTGAGAACTCGAGGTTGGAACCGCGCGCCATGACGCGGTAACCGGTGCCGTAGATCTCCATCTTCTTCTCATAGCCGTCGGTGACCCCGAGGACCATGTTGTTGATGAGGGTGCGGGTCAGGCCGTGCAGCGAGCGCGAGAGGCGCTCGTCGTCGGGCCGGGAGACCTCGACGCCGCTCTCGCCCTGCGCGATCGTGATCGGCTCGGCGACGACGTGGGACAGCTCGCCCTTGGGGCCCTTGACGGTGACGGTCTGACCGTCGATCGCGACGGTGACCCCAGCGGGGACCGTGACCGGGAGACGTCCGATTCGAGACATCCGAATGCTCCTTACCAGATGTAGGCGAGGACTTCCCCACCCACACCCTTGCTGGCCGCCTGCTTGTCAGTGAGCAGGCCGGACGACGTGGAAATGATCGCGATCCCGAGACCACCCAAAACCTTGGGCAGGTTGGTCGACTTCGCGTAAACCCGCAGGCCAGGCTTGCTGACGCGGCGGATGCCGGCGATCGAGCGCTCCCGGTTGGGGCCGTACTTGAGGTTGATCGTCAAGGTCTTGCCGACCTCGGCGTCCTCGACCTTCCAGGAGGCGATATAGCCCTCCGCCTGAAGGATCTCGGCAATGTGCGACTTGAGGTTCGAGAACGGCATGGAGACCTCGTCGTGGTGCGCCGAGTTGGCGTTCCGGACGCGGGTCAACATGTCCGCAATCGGGTCAGTCATGGTCATGGGCGAGCGTGCCCTCTCTCACCGCGGTTTCCTTTCGGACCTTCGGTGTGGATGTGGATGATTTCGGTATGCGGTGTGGTCACGCGGGTGCGTGACTCACCAGGAGGACTTGGTGACGCCCGGGAGCTCGCCGCGGTGGGCCATCTCGCGCAGGCAGATCCGGCACAGGCCAAACTTGCGGTAGACCGAGTGCGGACGCCCGCAGCGCTGGCAGCGGGTGTAGCCACGGACCTTGAACTTCGGAGCCTTGGCGGCCTTGTTCTTCAGGGCGGTCTTGGCCATGTCAGTTCTCCTTGAAGGGGAAGCCGAGCGCCTTGAGCAGCGCGCGTCCCTCGTCGTCGTTCGTCGCGGTCGTCACGACCGTGATGTCCATGCCGCGGACGCGGTCGATGCGGTCCTGGTCGATCTCGTGGAACATCGACTGCTCGGTCAGGCCGAAGGTGTAGTTGCCGCGGCCGTCGAACTGCTTGGGCGAGAGCCCACGGAAGTCGCGGATACGCGGCAGCGCCACGGTGACCAGGCGGTCGAGGAACTCCCACATGCGGTCGCCGCGCAGCGTCGCGTGGGCGCCGATCGGCATACCTTCGCGGAGCTTGAACTGGGCGATCGACTTGCGTGCCTTGGTGACCTGCGGCTTCTGGCCGGTGATCGCGGCGAGATCGCGGATCGCGCCCTCGATCAGCTTGCTGTCCTTGGCGGCATCGCCGACACCCATGTTGACGACGACCTTGACGACGCCCGGGACCTGCATGACGTTGTCATACGCGAACTGCTCGGTCAGCGCCGAGCGGACCTCGTCGGCATAGCGCGTCTTCAAGCGCGGCTTGGTTGCGGTGTCACTCATCAAATGTCCTTCCCGGAGCGGGCGGCGACGCGCACGCGGGTGGTCTTGGTGCGACCGTCGCGCTCCACCTGCTCGACGCGGGTGCGGACCCGGGTCGGCTTCTTGTCAGCGGGGTCGATGATCGCCACATTGGAGACGTGGATCGGGGACTCCTGGACCACGAGGCCGCCGGTGCCACGGGGACCCGGCTTGACGTGGCGGGTGATCTGGCCGACGCCCTCGACCGTGACCCGCTCGGTCTCGGTGTTGACGGCGATGACCTTGCCCTGCTTGCCTTTGTCCTTGCCCGTGAGGACCTGGACGGTGTCGCCCTTCTTGATCTTCATCTTGGCCATGGTCAGAGCACCTCCGGTGCCAGCGAGATGATCTTCATGAAGCGCTTCTCGCGCAGCTCGCGGCCGACCGGGCCGAAGATGCGCGTGCCGCGCGGGTCGCCATCGTTCTTGAGGATGACGGCCGCGTTCTCGTCGAAGCGGATGTAGCTGCCGTCGGGACGACGACGCTCCTTGGTGGTGCGAACGATGACGGCCTTGACGACGTCACCCTTCTTGACATTGCCGCCGGGGATCGCGTCCTTGACGGCGGCGACGATGACGTCGCCGATGCCGGCATACCGGCGGCCGGAGCCACCGAGCACCCGGATGCAGAGGATCTCCTTGGCGCCGGTGTTGTCGGCGACCTTGAGGCGTGACTCCTGCTGGATCACTTAGCCTTCTCCAAAATCTCCACGACGCGCCAGCGCTTGGTGGCACTGAGCGGACGGGTCTCCATGATCAGGACGCGGTCACCGATGCCGGCGGCGTTCTGCTCGTCGTGCGCCTTGACCTTGTGGCTCTTGCGCATGACCTTGCCGTAGAGGGCGTGCTTGACGCGGTCCTCGACCTCGACGACGACGGTCTTGTCCATCTTGTCGCTGACGACATAGCCCTGACGGGTCTTGCGGTCATTGCGCTCCACGCTGGCCTTCTCTTCCACAGTGTTCTCGCTCATGCTCAGGCCTCCGTGCCGCCGATGCCGAGCTCGCGCTCACGCATTTCGGTGTAGATCCGGGCGATGTCCTTGCGGACCGCGCGCAGGCGGCCGTGACTCTCCAGTTGGCCGGTGGCCGACTGGAACCGGAGGTTGAACAACTCCTCCTTGGCCTTGCGCAGCTCTTCGACGAGACGGTCCTCATCGAGGCCACGCAGTTCCTTGGACGTCAGGTCCTTGCTCCCGACTGCCATCAGATGTCACCACCTTCACGCTGGACGAAGCGGCACTTCATCGGCAGCTTGTGCATGGCGAGGCGCATGGCCTCGCGCGCTGTCTCCTCGGGCACTCCGGAGAGTTCGAACATGATGCGGCCGGGCTTGATGTTGGCCACCCACCACTCGGGGGACCCCTTACCGGAACCCATCCGGGTCTCGGCCGGCTTCTTGGTCAGCGGACGGTCCGGGTAGATGTTGATCCACACCTTGCCGCCACGCTTGATGTAGCGGGTCATGGCGATACGTGCGGACTCGATCTGCCGGTTGGTGACGTAGGCCGGCTCGAGAGCCTGGATGCCGTACTCACCGAAAGCGAGGACGTTGCCGCCCTTGGACATACCGGAGCGCCCGGGGTGGTGCTGCTTGCGGTGCTTGACGCGACGCGGGATCAGCATCGGATCATCACACTCCCTCGGTAACGGCCTCGGCGGCGGGTGCGCTCGCCTCGGTGGTGTCGGTGGTGCTGTCGCGACGGGCCCGAGCGGGGCGGTCGTCGCGGTCACGACGGGGGCCGCGCGGCGGGCGCGGGGCGCCGACCTGGGCGGCGGCGAATTCCTTCTCCGTCATGTCGCCCTTGTAGATCCACACCTTCACACCGATCCGGCCGAAGGTGGTCTTGGCCTCGAAGAAGCCGTAATCGATGTTCGCGCGCAGGGTGTGCAGGGGCACACGGCCTTCGCGGTAGAACTCCGAGCGGGACATCTCGGCGCCGCCGAGTCGGCCGGAGCACTGGATCCGGATGCCCTTGGCGCCGGCGCGGAGGGCCGACTGCATGCCCTTGCGCATCGCGCGACGGAAGGTCACACGGGCCGAGAGCTGCTCGGCAATGCCCTGGGCGACCAGCTGCGCATCGATCTCGGGGTTCTTGACCTCCAGGATGTTCAGCTGCACCTGCTTGCCGGTCAGCTTCTCCAACTCACCGCGGATACGGTCGGCCTCGGCGCCGCGGCGGCCGATGACGATGCCCGGGCGAGCGGTGTGGATGTCGACGCGGACGCGGTCACGGGTGCGCTCGATCTCAACGCGGGAGATGCCGGCGCGCTCCATGCCCTTGGCCATGAGGCGACGGATCGCCACGTCTTCCTTGACATAGTCGCGGTAGCGCTGACCCTCCTTGGTGGAGTCGGCGAACCAGCGGCTCTTGTGATCGGTGGTGATGCCCAGACGGAAGCCGTGCGGGTTGACTTTCTGACCCATTAGCGGGCTCCTGCCTTTCCGGCCGTCTGCGAGGTGGTGGTCTTGGGGGCCACGAAGACGGTGATGTGGCTCGTGCGCTTGTTGATGCGACCGGCGCGGCCCTGGGCACGCGGGCGGAATCGCTTCATCGTCGGGCCCTCGTCGACAAACGCGGCGCTGACGATCAGGTCGCGCTCATCGAAGGCCACCGAGGCGGCATCGGCCTTGACACGGGCGTTGGCGATGGCGCTCTGCAGCACCTTCAGCACCGTCTCGCTGGCGCCCTGCGGGGCAAAGCGCAGCGTAGCGACGGCAGCGTCCGCCTGCTTGCCGCGAATCAGGTCCACGACGCGGCGGGCCTTCTGCGGGGTGACCCGCGCGTGGCGGGCGACCGCCTTGGACTCCATGGTGTTCTCCGTGCTCATCGACGACGGCCCTTCTTGTCGTCCTTGATGTGACCCTTGAAGGTGCGGGTCGGGGCGAACTCGCCGAGCTTGTGGCCGACCATCGACTCGGTCACGAAGACCGGGATGTGGGTCTTGCCGTTGTGCACGGCGAAGGTGTGACCCAGGAAGTCCGGCGCGATGACCGACCGGCGTGACCAGGTCTTGATGACGTTCTTGGAACCCTTGGCATTGGCGTCGTCCACCTTCTTCTGGAGGTGGCCGTCGATGAAGGGGCCCTTCTTCAAACTGCGTGGCATCTCGAAAGGCTCCTATCAGCGCTTCTTGCCGGAACGACGGCGGCGGACGATCATCTTTTCGCTCGCCTTGCCTGGACGACGGGTGCGGCCTTCCGGCTGACCCCACGGGCTGACCGGGTTGCGGCCACCGGAGGTCTTGCCCTCACCACCACCGTGCGGGTGGTCGACCGGGTTCATCGCGACACCACGGACGGTCGGGCGCTTGCCCTTCCAGCGCATGCGGCCGGCCTTGCCCCAGTTGATGTTCGACTGCTCGGCGTTGCCGACCTCACCGATGGTGGCGCGGCAGCGGAGGTCGACATTGCGGATTTCACCGGACGGCATACGCAGCTGGGCGTAGGGGCCGTCCTTGGCGACGAGCTGCACGCGCATCCCCGCGGAGCGGGCGATCTTGGCGCCGCCACCGGGCTTGAGCTCCACCGCGTGAACGATGGTGCCGGTGGGGATATTGCGCAGCGGCAGGCTGTTGCCCGGCTTGATGTCGGCGGTCGCACCGTTCTCGACGGTCGCGCCCTGCTCGAGCCCGCGCGGCGCGAGGATGTAGCGCTTCTCGCCGTCGGCGTAGTGCAGCAGGGCGATGCGCGCGGTGCGGTTGGGGTCGTACTCGATGTGCGCGACCTTCGCCGGGATGCCGTCCTTGTCGTGACGACGGAAGTCGATGACGCGGTAGGCACGCTTGTGACCGCCACCGATGTGACGGGTGGTGATGCGGCCGCTGGCGTTGCGGCCACCGGACTTGGTCAGCGGCGCGACGAGCGACTTCTCCGGCGTGGTGCGGGTGATCTCGACGAAGTCGGCCACGCTGCTGCCACGACGACCGGGGGTGGTCGGCTTGTACTTACGGATTCCCATCAGTTATCTCCTCAGGCGCCCGCACCGAAGATGTCGATCGAGCCCTCGCGGAGGGTGACGATCGCACGCTTGGTGTCCTTGCGCTTGCCGATGCCGAAGCGGGTCCGGCGGGCCTTGCCCTGGCGGTTCATCGTGTGGACCGAGTCGACCTTGACGTCGAAGATGCGCTCGATCGCGATCTTGATCTCGGTCTTGTTGGCGCGGGGGTCGACGATGAAGGTGTACTTGCCCTCCTCGAGGAGGCTGTACGACTTCTCCGAGACCACCGGCGCGATCAGGATGTCGCGGGGGTCCTTCTGCACGGTGCTCACTTGGACTCCTCCTTGGCGGCGACGAAGGTGTCGAACGCGGCCTGGGTGAAGACGACGTCGTCGGCGCACAGCACGTCATAGGTGTTGAGCTGGTCGACGGCGAGGACGTGGACGTGGTCGAGGTTGCGCACCGACTTCAGCGAGACGATGTCGCTGCGGTCGAGCACGACCAGGAGGTTCTTGCGCTCGGTCAGGCCGGCGAGCAGCGACGACGCGTCCTTGGTCGAGGGGTTCTCACCCGTGACCAGGGAGGCGACGACGTGGATGCGGCCGTGGCGAGCCCGGTCGGACAGGGCGCCACGCAGGGCGGCAGCCTTCATCTTCTTGGGGGTCCGCTGGCTGTAGTCGCGCGGCTGCGGACCGTGGACGGTGCCACCGCCGGCGAACTGCGGGGCGCGGGTCGAACCCTGGCGGGCGCGGCCGGTGCCCTTCTGGCGGTAGGGCTTCTTGCCACCGCCACGGACATCGCCGCGGGTCTTGGTGGCGTGCGTACCCTGGCGGGCCGCGGCCAGCTGGGCCACGACAACCTGGTGGATGAGCGGCACGTTGGTCTGCACGTCGAAGATCTCGGCGGGCAGGGTGACGTCGACGATCTTGGCGGTCATGGCGTCAGGCTCCCTTCGCGGCAGAGCGGACGAGGACGAGTCCACCGCGGGGGCCGGGGACGGCACCCTTGATGAGCAGCAAGCCCTTCTCGGCGTCCACGGCGTGGATCGTGAGGTTCTGGGTGGTCTGGCGCTCGCCACCCATCCGGCCCGCCATCCGCATGCCCTTGAAGACGCGGCCGGGCGTGGAGCACCCACCGATCGAGCCGGGCTTGCGGTGGTTGCGGTGCGCACCGTGCGAAGCGCTGACGCCCTTGAAGCCGTGTCGCTTCATGACACCGGCGAAGCCCTTGCCCTTGGTGGTGCCGGAGACGTCGACGCTCTGGCCGGCCTCGAAGACCGAGGCGGTGACCTCGGAGCCGAGGGTGTAGTCGGCGGCGTCGGACGTCCGCAACTCGACGAGGTGGCGACGCGGGGTGACCCCGGCCTTCTCGAAGTGCCCGGTCATCGGCTTGTTGACCTTGCGGGGGTTGATCGCGCCATAGGCGATCTGGACGGCGTCGTAGCCGTCGGTCTCGGCGTTGCGGACCTGCGTGACGACGCAGGGGCCGGCCTGGACGACCGTGACCGGGATGAGCCGGCTGTCGGCGTCCCAGACTTGGGTCATCCCGAGCTTCTCGCCGAGCACGCCCTTGACGGCGCGCGCATTTGCGTGAGTCATGTCGGCGGTCCTTACAGCTTGATCTCGATGTTGACGTCCGCCGGCAGGTCGAGACGCATCAGCGAGTCGACGGCTTTCGGCGTCGGGTCGATGATGTCGATGAGGCGCTTGTGGGTGCGCATCTCGAAGTGCTCACGGGAGTCTTTGTACTTGTGGGGGCTCCGGATGACCACGAAGACGTTCTTCTCCGTGGGCAGGGGCACCGGGCCGACAACGGTTGCACCCGCGCGGGTCACCGTGTCGACGATCTTGCGCGCCGAGCTGTCGATGACCTCGTGGTCATACGACTTCAGCCGGATGCGGATCTTCTGTCCCGCCATCGTGTGGTCGTCTCTCTCTCGCCGTCCAACTAACAAATCCAGGGCCTGCTCCAACCTCCGACCCCCGCGGTCGGGCGTGTCGCCCTCGCTCCGCTATCCGGCGACGCGCCGAAGCGGTCGTCGAGAGAATCGGTGGTCCGGCCGGAGCCGGCGGCTTGCACTCACCGGTGTGTCGCCCCGATCGTCATGATCGGTTCGATTCGTTCGCACCGGCGGGCGGCATGACTCCCTTGATCAAGGCGTCGCCGCGTCAAGCAACCGGTCTATCTTGCCATGCTGCCGTCCGCCTGGACAAATCGGGGTCGAGAAGGCGTCCAAAAGGCGACAGCGAGCGACGGGGACGAAACGAGCGGATCGACGCCATGTGCAGGCGTCTGCCCCAGAGGAAGGATCGTGCCCACGGGCTCATCCCTACGATATTGCCCGTGACCGCGCAACGTCCCCCGAAGGGCCGGCCGCATTTGCACACGGCGAGATTGCGGCTGGAGCCGATGAGTTGGGACCACCTCGACGACCTCGTGGAGCTGGACGCGGACGCCGAAGTCATGCGATTTCTGGGTCCGGCTCGCAGACGCGATGAGGTCGTCGGGCGGATGACCGAGCGTCTCTCCCCCAGCGACGACGCCCTCGGCCTGGGCTTCTGGGTCGGCTTCGAGCGTGAGCGGTTCTGCGGGTGGTGGGCGCTGGCGATGGTCCGGCCCGCGACGGCCGAGCTGGGCTATCGACTCGCCCGCCACGCCTGGGGACGCGGGCTCGCCACCGAGGGCTCGATCGCCCTCATCGATCACGGCTTCGCCACCGCAGGCGTGGAACTCATCGTCGCCGAAACGATGGTGGTCAACCGCGGTAGTCGTGCGGTGATGGCGAAGCTGGGCATGCGGCATACGCACACCGAGATGCGGGAGTGGAGCGACCCGCTCCCCGGCGCCGAGCAGGGCGAGTGGCTCACAGCGATCTCCCGGGCCGAGTGGGAAGCCGCTGCGTCCCGCCGCGCGTAGTCCGGCGAATACAGTTCGGTTTCCGTCGGCCCGGCAGGCCCGGTCCCGATGCGGATCGCCGCCACCAGGGGATCCCGAGGTGCCTTGCGTACCCTTAGGGACGCGGCATACGCCCACGGGGCCGCCGCCGAGATCGACATCGCCAACTGAAGCTCAAGTGTCGACGGACACGAGAAACTGCCCGGAGACGGCCATGAAGCTGCCCGCCGGCGGTCATGAGTTCTGCCCGCTGACGGTCATGGGATCTGCCCGACACGACGT